>NZ_CALJRY010000372.1 GCF_937976295.1 uncultured Rothia sp.
ATACCGCCACTCCCCTACATCGGCACACATAAGCACCCCAAAGCAGCCCCTTTCGAACATACAAAAAGTGTCCACCCGGATGATCCGGGTGGACACTTTCAATAGCTCTAGGCTATTCACCTCGTAGGTGAAGGGACGAGCACTTACTTAGCCCAACCAACCTTCTCCCAGTGAATGCCATTGCCCTGGAAGAGGGACACACCGTAATTGTGCAGACCCTTCTTCACGAACCTGTACTCAGGACCGTTGAATAGCGGAACCATCACAGCAACCTCAGCCATGTGCTTCTTCTCAATCTCGTTGCAAGCCTGGTTGCGTTCCTTGTCGTCAGCAATGAGCTTCATCTTCTCAATCATCTCATTGATCTCGTCAGTACCGGCATCCTCGGGCTTCTCACGCAGATAGAACTGCTGGGTAGCCTGAGTAGCATCCGGATCGGTCAGACCGTAGCCCGATGCAGTGGCGTCGTAATCCTTGGACTGCATTGCCTTACCGAACTCGCTGGCGGCGCGAGCGTCGAGCTCAACGTTAATACCGGCATCCTTCAGCTGCTGCACCACGGTCTGAGCCACAGCCTTAGAGGTGGGGTCATCACCGAAGACAGAGTACTTGAAGGCAGCCTGCTTGCCGTCCTTCTCGTAGTAGTCGCCGTTCTTGGTGTAGCCAGCCTCTTCCAGAATCTTGGACGCTACAGATGCATCGTTATTCGGGGTCGGGTAGTTATCCTGGTAGTACTCGGAGAAGGGCATGTGAATCATCGAACCGGGAACCTTCTCTTCGTAATCCAGACCCTGGAAACGCACCTTAGAAATAGCATCGCGCTTCAGGCCAGCCATAACCGCGCGACGCAGAGCAACATCCTGCATACGGGCGGGGTTCATAATCATGCCGCCGGAGAACAAGCGAACACCACGACGCATCTCGGTGTTAGCAACTTCCTTGAGCTCCTTGTAGCTTGCGGCAGCCGTAGCGGGGGCAGCATCAATCTCATCGTTCTTGAACGCTGCACGCTCAGCGGCGGAATCCATCTGGCGGAAGATAATGCGCTCCAGAACAGGCTTATCACCCCACCACTTCTCATTGCGGGTCAGAGTCAGGGTCTTCTCGGCGGAGTTCCAACCACCCTCGGCAATGGTGAAGGGACCGGCAGCATACTCAGGGTGCGGGTTGTCAACAAAGCCGTTGTTGAAGAGTTCCTTGTCCAGCAAAGCCGGGTGCAGAATCTCACCGAAGAGGACGTTCACCGGGAAGTACGGCGTGGCGAAGGTGACCTTAACCTTGAAGTCATCACCATCGCGCTCCACGGAACCAACGCTACCGTAAATACCGCTGGTCTCAATCTTGTAGTCACCATCGGTGCTCTTGAGGATGTTCCAGGTAGCCTGCAGAGCCTTG
>NZ_CALJRY010000373.1 GCF_937976295.1 uncultured Rothia sp.
TAGCGGTGCAGGAACGCCGCCATCGCGCCACGCTCAATCGGCTGAACCGGACGGAACGAACCATCCGCCCAACCCGTCGTAATACGCTGCTCAGCCAGCCACGAAATCTCACGGTAGAACTGGCTACCGGCCGACACGTCACTAAACGGCGACACCGCAGGAGCCGAATAGGCCGGCGAACCCGCAAAACGGTAGAAGAACGCCGCCATCGCGTCACGGTTCACCGCAGCATTGGGGCGGAACGTACCATCCGACCAGCCGGTCGTAATACCGCGGGCGCGCATCCACTCAATCTCCTTGTAGAACGGGTGGTCACGCGGCACATCCTTAAAGCTCGGAGTGCTCGGTGCAGTGAACTGCGGCGAACCCGCCATACGGTAGAAGAACGCCGCCATCGCGCCGCGCTCCACCGAACCGTTCGGGCGGAACGTGCCGTCCGGGTAGCCGGTCGTAATGCGACGCTGAGCCAGCCAGTTAATGTCATTCACGAACGGGTAATCCGCCGGAACATCCTTGAAGTGCGCGCTTGCGGCGGTATCCTCAGAGTTCGACGAGACACGCAGAACCTGCGCACGCTCACCCGCAGCACCGTTCGTACCGGACAGGTCGCCGGTCGCGTTGTGCATGTGCAGGAACAGTGCAGAAACGTTCTTCGCGTCGCCGTTACGGTGCGCCACCAGCTGCGCGGAGGGCGCATCCACGAACAGGTTCGGAACGCCGGCGGACTCGCCGCTGAACCACAGCTTCGGCGCCGCATAGTTGAACACCACCGAATCAGTCGTATCAACCACGGTCGTTGCGGAGAACGCACTCGAAGTGGTCACCGAGTACGAAATCTCAGTGGACTCAGCGTTCGGGTCCAGACCCAGAACGCTCAGCGGAACAGTCATCACCAGGGTGTTCGAATCCATGATGTTGGTGTCCGTATCACCCCAGGTGCCGTTCAGCGGGTACAGGGCGTTCTCAATCGCCACCCACTTGCCGTTGCTGCGCTGAGAAACCTTCACCAGCGGGTAGTCCAGGCCCTTCTCACGCACCGTCTGCAGGCGGTAGTCGCTCGTGCCGTCCTTGTTGGTATCAACAAACACGTAGTAGGAGCCGCGCGGGGTCACCTCCGACCAGTTACCCCAGGTGGAAATACCGAAGGACAGGCGCGCGTCGGAGGCGTCTGCACCGGCAGCCTTCAACTCCGCCACGTTCGAGGCGGCACCCACATACTGCAGGTCCATGCGGGAATCCGAACCCACACCCAGCTTCGCGGTCGGGATGCGCGGGCTCGAAGCGCCCAGCTCAAAGGCACCCAGCAGGGAGCGGTAACCGCCCTGATCCACTGCGGTACCCTGCAGGGTCAGGGTCTGCTCGGTCGCGCCGGAACCCTCCGCGTCGAAAGCGATATCGGAGCCAGCCACACGCATCGCGGAGACAGGCTTCGGTGCCACATGCAGGGGCATGCGCAGGGTCTTCACCGCAGCCGAGGAGTCAGCATCGGTCAGAATCAGGCGGCCCGAAGCGCTCGCAATGTACTGGCGGGCACCCGAAATGGTCACCGTACCGGTCGAGTAGTTCACCGAATCCTGGGTCGGGTACATGGACGGGTCGCGGGTCTTTTCCAGCTTCGACGGGTCAATGCGCACCGTCACGGTGAACGTTGCGGTCTGACCGGCGCCCACAGACACGGACTGCGGGTAGGAGAACTCCACACCCGGAATGGTCGTGCTGCCCTCATAGTTCAAGGTGTAGGTGTGCGCCACCGAGTCGGTGTTCTCGACGCTCACGCGGTGCTGCAGGGTCTGCACGCCGGCGTTCGGGGTGTACTCAAGCACGCCGAACGTGTCAGAAACCTGCTCGGGGCGTGCCGCGTTAAACAGTATGACGCGGTCAGCCACCGCCGCACGCGTGTTAATGCGGCCGGTACCCACACGGTCCACCGCGTAGGGGTTGCCCCAGGCGTCCTGCATGTGGTGGTCGGCGGTGTTCATGATGGCGGTCTTAATCATGCGCGGACCGTACTCCGGGTGTGCCTGCATGATTAGCGCCGCAACACCGGCAACAAAGGGTGTGGACATGGACGTACCGGTCTTCACGCTCGAACCGGTGCCGCTACCAACCTCGATGGAGGAAATGTTCGTGCCCGGTGCCGCAACGTCCGGCTTGGTGATGCCGTGCGAACCGTGCATGCCACGCGCGGTGGAGGTGTTCGCCTGATCCAGCTTGCCGTTGGGCACGCGAATCGAGTCGCGCAGGTTCTCGCCGAGCTGCAGGGTCAGCTCACCCGAATCGATCTGCGCGGAAAGGCGCTCTACCTGGCTCTTTGCCAGACGCACGCCCGGAATGGAGGAGTTACCACCGATAGCGGTGTCACCGACCTCAGTGTTCGAGGTGAGCACCACGCCGGTCGCGCCCGCCGCCTGCAGGTTGTCGAAGCGCACCTTCGAACCGCAGGGGGCGGTGCCGTCAGCGTCCGCCCAGTCGATGAGAGCCCACTTGCCCTTCAGGGCGGCGGCTTCCTCTTCGGTGAATGCTTCACAGCCGTAGCGGTTGCGGGAGGCGGCACGCACCACGGTGCCGCGCAGCTGCTCCTCGGTCGCCTTCGAGTAGTCGAAGCTCACCGAGTAGTCGCCGTAGGTGTCCGCCTCGTTCGCGGGGGCGAGAATCTTCACGCGGTCCACTAGCTGGGTTGAGCCGATGGAGTTCGCCACGGTCAGGCCGTAGGCGCTGGTGCCGGGGCCACCCGAGTTGGAGTAGGTGTCGCCCACGGCGTTGTAGTTGTTGGCGTTACCCGCCGCAACCACGGAGAGGATGCCCTCGCGGTAGAGGGAGCCGACCGCGTAGTTCACGGTCTCATCGAACACGCCGAACTCGTTGCCGAGCGACAGGTTCGCGATGTCGGCGCGGTCCGAGAAGTCGCCGTCGTCGTTGGGGTCGAGCACGCGGTCCAGGCCCTTGGGGACGAACGCGGTGGTGCCCTTACAACCGAAAATGCGCAGGCCAATCAGCTGGGCGTCCGGTGCGGAGCCGGGGCCGATCTTCATGTCCTTGAGCTGCTCTTCGGTGAGCTTGGAGTAGTCGCCGTGGAAGGTCGAACCGTCCGCGTTCACGCCGTAGCCTGCAGCGGTGCCCGCCACGTGGCTGCCGTGGCCGCCGCAGTCAAGCGGGTTGGCATCCGGGTGGGGGGTGGAGGTTTCCTTCTTGGCGGAGTTGTAGTCGTCACCGACCAGGTCGTAGCCGCCGAGGAACTTCTTCGGATCGTAGCTGCCCTCGGGAATCGTGTCGGATGCCTTCGCCTTCTCGAAGGCTTCCTGCGTGCCGGGGCCACCCAAATCGGCGTGAGTGTAGTCGATACCGGTATCGAGTACGACAATCTTCACGCCCTTGCCGGTGTAGCCGGTGGAGGCGGGGTTCGCCTGGCTCTTCGCCCACACGGAGAGCGTGTCAGTATCGAGGAGGGTGCCGCTGTTCTGCGGTGCCATGTCCTCAATGATGCTGATGCGTTCCACATCGTCGCGGTTCGCGAGCGCACGAATCTGCTCGACGTTACCGTAGAGCGCCACGCCGCGCATCGTGTTGTGGGTGGTGTACAGGACCTGCGCGCCGGATTCCTTCGCCGCGGAGGCGCCCTGCTGCTGCACGCTGGCGCGAATTGCCTGCACCTGTGCTTGCGCGTTGACGGGTGCCTGCGCGCGGGAGCGGACCGCGTCCGGCTGGGTCTGGGCGTACGCACCCTGACCCTTGAAGCGGACGAACACGGCGCGTTCGCCGGTGGCACCGTCCAGGCTGGGGGAGAGGACGTCGTTGTTGTTCTCGCCGGTGCCGGTGTTCTGGTGGGGTGCGTCCGGGTCTGCGCCGCGTACTACGCCCGGTGCCGCGTAGGCGGCGGTACCGAACGGCAGGGCTGTCAGCCCGAGGGTGAGCCCCAGGGTGAGTGCGCCGCAGCTGCGTGCCAGCTGCTTGAGACGACCCGGCTGTGTGCGCCGGGCTGCTCGCGCGGGGGTAGCTTCAGGGAAGGTTGCCACTGAATGCTCCTTGATTCTTTTAGGGATGGTGTGTTTCTTAGCGGTTTCTGCACCGATAGTTCTGCGCTGAGGACTCTGCGCTGAGGACTCCGCACCGAGAGTGCTTCGGTGCGTTCGCACTGGGTTTCCAGCGTGTCTGCAGTGCGCCTCC
>NZ_CALJRY010000374.1 GCF_937976295.1 uncultured Rothia sp.
GACGGCTGACCTGCTGGACGGCGTGCCCGGCCGTACCGATGAGGATGAGCTGGGTCTGACCTACCCGCAGATTGACGACTACCTGGAGGGTAAGGACATCGACGAGGCGGCGGCTGAGAAGCTGGCTCCTGCGGCGCACCGTGTGATTCGGCGGTACCGCCGTCAGGCTGTCGAAGCCGCTAATGATTACTTGGATGCGTCTGCTGCGCCGTTTGGTGCGCTCGCGTATCATCCTGCGCCTGAGCCCTATCCAGTTCAGGCGGTCAGGAAGCTATTTCGTGAGAATCAAGGAGCAACACCTGAGCAGCTGGCTGCTGCGGCGCGGCGTCACGTGGTGATGGCTGGCCGCAGGCAGGTGATGCGGTCTGTCCTGGATGCTGAGTTCGACGAGTTTGCGTCTGAAGATGAGCGTGCGCGTCATGAGCGTGGGTCAGTCACATTGGAGGGCTTCGATGAGGCTCTGGCAACGGTGAATGATTCAGCTGATGAGGCTCTGCGTCGGGCGGAGGTGGAGGCAGATAATGCTGATGCTGATTCTAAGCTTCCTCGCCTTCGCCCGGTTGGGTGGGCTCGTGTTTTGCAGGGGCGTTGGTCGTGCGGTTTTTGCATCATGCTTGCCGCGCGTGGCGCGGTTTATTCGTCTGCGGATGCGGCGCAGCTCGTAGCGGCTGAGGCTGGCAAGAAATCTCGGGAAGGGGGCTTCCTCTCTCGTCGTGCGAGGACGGAGCTGCGGAAGAAGAACCCGCGCGCGTTCCATGAGCATTGCGACTGCATTGTGGTGCCCGTTTTTGACCCTGAGAATTGGTCTGGGCGGGCTGAGCAGCAGAGGCTGGCGAAGTTCTATCGGGAGACGGTCGAGAAGGAAGACCGTAAGTATGAGGCTGACCCCGAGGGGTATGAGCCGGTCAAGATTTCGACAGTGCTATCGCGTGAGGCTGAGGCTTGGCAGGAGGCTGAGCGGCTTGATGGTAAAGATGAGCAGGTTGACCCGAAGTATTATGGGGCTCTTGCTTCTGAGATTCCTGACGGTGAGAAGCTGTACGGTCATGAGCTGTTGTTCTTGCTGAGGTTTGAAGCGTTGGGTAATAAGGCTCGGTGGATTGAACGGCCGGCACCTGATAAGGGTGGCGGGATGAAGCCCAGCAACGATTTCGTTTGGCTGAATAATGGCGAGCTGATTAGCGAGCTGAAATCCTCAAAGAACAAGTACTCGACGATTAAAAATCGAATATCTGACGCGGTGAAGAAAGCTCGCTTGCATGGTGTGCAGAAAGAGAATTTTGTTGTCGACCTTGGGGTTAGGCGTTTGGACGAAAAACTGATGAGGCAAATGCAAACATACAATTTACGAAATCCACAAGCCTCTATTAAAAACTTGTATGTTATGCACTCTGGAGGGCAACATCTAACCCAAATTCATCTTGAAACCAACAAGAATAGCTGATATGCTATGACCAAGGAGTTAGACGATTCCTCTGTAACCCTGAGCCTCACCTGTTACCTATTGGTGTGGCAATAACGCTTGGGCGGCCGCGGCTTTATGCTTCGGTCTAG
>NZ_CALJRY010000375.1 GCF_937976295.1 uncultured Rothia sp.
AAAAAATGCGGGTAGGGTAAATCTCGGATACACGACGAATACCAGCTACGCCCGCGTTCGGGGTAGCCCGAACGGAAGAGAACCACCATGAGCCAGCAGAACCAGCTCGAACCGACAGGTTTTACCACCCGCACCATCCACGCCGTGCACGATGCCCGCTACGATGCCTCCGTGCCGCCGGTCTACCTGGCCAGCACCTTCGGTACCGCCGGTGAGGACACCACCTACATGTACCAGCGCGGCGCGAACCCCACACGTGACGATCTGCAAGCGACCCTCGCCGCGCTCGAAGGTGCCGCGCACGCTTACGCGTACCCTTCCGGCATGGCGGCCACCGCCGCGGCCCTGGGTATCCTGGAGGCGGGCGATACCCTGCTGCTGGGCATGCCCTCCTACGGCGGCACCTACCGTTTTGCTACGACTGAGCTGTCCAAGCGCGCCGTGAAGACCCGCTTCATCAGCGATTTTTCGGTTCTCTCCGATGATGACTTCACCCCCGATGTGAAGGCCGTCTTCTTGGAGACCCCCACGAACCCGACCCTGCAGGTCACTGACATTGCAGCCATTGCGGAGCTGGCGCACCGTCACGGGGCGTTGCTCATCGTAGATAACACCTTTATGACTCCGTACCTGCAGCGTCCCCTGGAGCTTGGCGCGGACATCACCGTGCAGTCGGCCACTAAGTTCCTTGCCGGTCATGCGGATCTACTCGCCGGTGTGGCCGCCACGAACGATTCCGATCTTGCGGTTCAGCTGCACCGCGGCCAGCTTGTCAGCGGCGCGCTGCTGCCCCCTATCGATTCCTACCGTCTGCTGCAGGATGTGAAAACCCTGGCCCTGCGCCTGGAACGCCAGCAACAGAACGCCCGCGAGCTCATCGATTTTCTATCCGCCCGCCCCGAGGTTGAGCAGATTTTCTACCCCGGTAGCTCTTCCGAGGAGCAGGCCGAGATTCAGTCACGCCAAGCCCGCGGTATTGGTTCCGTGTTCTCGCTGCTACTTGCGGAGGGAGGGGACGCACAGGCCTTCGCCCGCGCCCTGCCCATTTTCGTGAACGCCGTGAGCCTGGGCGGTATCGAATCGCTCGTGAGCCTGCCCGCGCACACCACGCACGGGGCTTACGCGCAGGAGCATCGCGACGAGTTCGGTGTGGATGACCGCCTGGTACGCCTGGCAATCGGCATTGAGGATGTCCAGGACCTCACCGCCGCCCTGGAGATCGGTCTGAAGGCCGCCTTTGCCGGCTAGGTTCGTGCCGCCGGTTCATACCGCTGGCGAACGTCGCCGGTCCATACCGCAGATTTCAACTTTCGCACCACACATCAACGTAGATTAAGGAACCAAGAATGACCGTTCTCAACACCTCCGCCGTGCTGAACCGACGCTCCCTGCTACTGGGCGCGGCCCTCGCCGGAACCACCGGCCTGCTCGCCGCCTGCTCCGGCGGTAACGGCTCCAGCGCAGGCTCCGCACAGAGCTCCTCCAACCTGCTGGAGTCCATCAAGTCCGCGGGCAAAATCCGCATCGGCGTGGAGGGTACCTACCGCCCCTACACCTACCACGACGCCTCCGGTAAGCTCGCCGGTTTCGAGTACGACATCGCCGAGACCCTCGCCAAGGACCTGGGCGTGACCGCCGAGTACATCGAAACCCCCTGGGACTCGCTGATTGCTGGCGTGGATGCGGGCCGCTACGATATTGTGCTCAACAACGTAGCCCCCACTGAGGAACGCAAGAAGAAGTACGACTTCTCCGTGCCCTACGCGCATTCTCGTGCCCGTGTGGGTGTGAAGAAAGACTCTCCGCTGCAGAACGTCAGTGAGATCTCCGGTCACACTGCCGCCCAGAGCGCCACCAGCAACTACCGCAAGCTCGTGGAGGAACGCGGCGCCACCATCATCGAAGTTACCGGTTTCGACGAGGCCATCGAGCAGGTGCTCACCGGCCGCGCCGAGCTGACCGCCAACGACTCCGTGTCCTTCGCCGAGTACTTTAAGGAGCACCCGGACGCCAACCTGCGCCTGCTGGAGGGCGAGCTCGGCCCCGGCACCAACGTCGCCGTTCTGCTGCCCAAGAACCAGACCGCGCTGAAGGATGCGATTGACGCCTCCATCAAGAAGCACCTGGGCAACGGCGACTTCAAAGCAATTTTCGAGAAGCACGTGGGCGAGGACTTGAGCCCCACCTCCTAAGCTTTCGTGAAAGGCTCGGAAGGGGTTCGCCTTCCAGGACTTCCGACACCGCGTCGTGCGTGGTTGATGTCTCAGCCGCTTTTCCCGTATTGATGAGAGAATATGACGGAATGTTACGTTGAATTCTTCCCCACCGGGAATAGCTGTACGATAGCCAACGTTGCACCTGCTGAGAGGGGCACACCGCATGATGCCCCCGGGTTGCCGCAGGGTGACAACCCGCAACTACAAGAGCATCAACCACCACACGAAAGAAGAACAATATGTCCGCAATGATTAACCGACGCACCGTCCTTGCAGGCTCCGCATTCACCGGCCTGGCTGCACTGCTCGCAGCGTGCGGTTCCTCTTCCTCCAGCAGCAGCGCCGCATCCAGCACCAATATGCTGGAGGCCATCAAGTCTGCCGGCAAGATCCGTGTGGGCCTGGAGGGCACCTACCGCCCCTTCTCCTTCCACGATTCGGACGGCAACCTGGTCGGTTTCGAGAAGGAAATCGCCGACCTGATCGCTAAGGACCTGGGCGTCACCGCAGAGTTCATCGAAACCCCCTGGGATTCCCTGATTGCCGGTGTGGACGCTGGCCGCTACGACATCGTCATCAACAACGTCTCTGCAACCGATGAGCGTAAGCAGAAGTACGACTTCTCCATACCCTACCTGTACTCCGAGCCGAAGGTTGCCGTGAAGAAGGATTCTTCCCTGCAGAACGTGAGCGAGATTTCTGGCCACTCCTCGGCGCAGTCTGAGACCTCGAACTTCCGCAAGATGATGGAGGCGAAGGGCGCCTCGATCGTGGTTGTTTCCGGTTTCGATGAGGCTATCGAGCAGGTCCTCTCGGGCCGTGCAGAGATGACCGCGAACGACTCCGTGTCCTTCGCTGAGTACTTCAAGGAGCACCCGGACGCTAACCTGCGCCTGCTCGAAGGTGACCTGGGCACCGGCAGCAACTCCTCCATCCTGCTGCCTAAGGGCCAGGACGCCCTGCGTAACGCTATCGACGAGTCGCTGAAGAGGCACCTGGAGAACGGTAACATCAGGGCGATTTACGAGAAGTACGTGGGCGAAGACCTCTCCCCGAAGAACTAATTTTCTGAAGGAGCTGAGTTCCGTTCATGGAACGCTACCTGAATCTTTGGGCTGAGTCCCTGCCCCAGCTGCTGAGCGCGACCCTGGCAGTGACCATTCCACTGTCGTTGATTTCTTTCGCGGTGGCGCTGCTGGTGGGCATCATCTCTGCTGGCGCGCGCACGAGCCGCTTCGCACCGGTGAACTGGCTGGCGTGGGTGTACATTTGGGTTTTCCGTGGCACCCCGCTGCTGGTTCAGCTGTTTATCGTCTTCTACGGCCTGCCGAAGGTTGGTATCGCCCTGGACGTGTGGAGTGCCGCGATTATCACGATGAGCCTGCACACCGGCGCGTACGTGGCGGAGACGTTCCGTTCCGCGGTGGCGGCTATTCCGCGCGGCCAGTTTGAGGCGGCGGCAACCCTGAACTTCACCCGCATGCAGACCCTGCGCCACGTGGTCATTCCGCAGGCGGTGCGTATTGCGCTGCCGAACCTGGGCAATAACTTCATTGATCTGATTAAGGGCACCTCGCTGGTGTCGGTCATTTCGATGGTTGACCTGTTCCAGACCGGTAAGCAGATCGCGTCGCGTACCTTTGAGCCGCTGGCAATGTACTCGCAGGTCGCCATCATTTACCTGGTGATTTTCACCCTGCTGACCGCCGCGCAGTCTGCACTGGAGAAGTACAGCAACCGTTACGTGAGGAGCAACAATGCTTAGCGTTGATTCCCTGTCGAAGAGCTTCGGTGAGACCCAGGTGCTCAAGAACATCAGCCTGGACATCCCCGACGGTGAGACCACGGTGATTCTGGGCCCCTCCGGTAGCGGTAAGTCCACTCTGCTACGTTGCCTGAACCTGCTGGAAACCCCGCAGTCCGGCACGCTCACCATTGACGATGCGCAGGTGGATTACAGCCAGAAGCTCACCGACGCGCAGGTGCGTGATATTCGTTCCCGTTCGGCGATGGTGTTCCAGCAGTTCAACCTGTTCCCGAACTACACGGCGTTGAAGAACGTGGCGCTCGCCCCGACCCTCAACGGCACTCTGAGCGCTCAGCAGGCGCAGGAGCGTGCCCGCGAGCTGTTGGCGAAGGTGGGTCTTGCCGATAAGGTGGATTCCTACCCGGACGCCCTCTCGGGTGGTCAGCAGCAGCGTGTGGCGATTGCCCGCGCCCTGGCGCTGGAACCGGCCTACCTGCTTTTTGATGAGCCGACGAGTGCGCTGGATCCCGAGCTGGAGGCGGAGGTTATTCGCGTGCTCATGCAGCTGGCGAAGGAGGGCCGCTCCCTGGTCATCGTGACGCACAATATGGCGTTTGCGAAGAAGGTTGCGGATCGTATTGTGTTCCTGGAGAACGGTACTCTGCGCTATAACGGTGAGCCGACCGGCTTCTTCGCTTCGGATGATGAGCGTATCCGTAAGTTCTTGACCGTGTACGACAGCACCGAGTACACGATTTAGGCATACTGCACATAGTAAATATGGGCTGGTTTCTGCCGGTCAGATAATCGTCTGACGAGCGGAAACCAGCCCATATTCTATATTTAGCATATATTGGTTTTTAGTCTGAAAGGCCCTTAGATCGGCGGTACTCCTCCAGCTGCTCAGCAGTAATCACCTCAAACTTCTCAGTGAGCGGAGCACCGGGCGCCCAGCCCTCATTAGCAACGGTGTGGTTCTCCTGCTTACCAAAAGCGAAGAGACGCGGGCGAGGCACACGCAGCTCAGCCGGGGTGGTCGGCAACTGCCAATTCTTCGCATGGGAGAGTACACCAAACACCAGGCACAGGAGAATAGACAGCGCCATCGCAAGGTTCGGGCGGTGGAACAAACCGGTTACCAGGGCGGTCTCAGAAGCACCCACAAACGCGACCGTCGCGTACAGGGAGTTGCCACCAAAAATTGCCGGAATGCGGTTGACCATAATGTCACGAATAACACCGCCACCAACCGCGGTGGTCACACCCAGCGCGATAGCGGGCAACCAGTGCAGGCCCAAGCTCAGGGACTTAATGGTGCCGGTGGCAGCCCAACATCCCATGCCAATAAAGTCGATAACCAGCATGGTTCGGGTCGCCCAGCGGGCACTCAAATCGATGCTGTACGCCAGAATCGAGGATCCGATAGCACCCACCCAGTAGCCGCCGTCGGTGAGTGCCACCGGCAGCCCCGAGTTCAGCAGGATGTCACGGATCATGCCGCCGCCCATGCCGCAGGCGACCGCGAGCAGCAGGAAGCCCACGATGTCGAACCGGAAGGCGCGCGCCACGGCACCGCCGAGCAGGCCGTTAGCGACAACGGCGGCAATGTCGACGATGCGGAATACCTGATCCGGGTCAAAGAACTCGTGCATGGGCGTTCTCCTGCGTACGTGGCATGTGTGCTGTGGGTGCGGGTAAGGGGCGCGCACGGTGGGCGGGTCGGGTGACGACGTTATCACCGCATCCGGCTCTGTCTGCCTGTGCGCGTACCTGAAATGGCACCGATTTATTGTAGACCCGCCGCCGCTCCTGCTCCTAGTTGAGAGGCGCTTGTATCAAGGGTGTAGGTTCTAACGCTTAGTGGGTTTAGCCCAGTGCCTCAGCCAGCTTGAACGAGTCGAGCCGTATGAGATATTGCCTTATCGATAGCATGCAAGGGTAATGCATCCTGCTACCTCTACGGGGGTGTAACCGTAGCGTTTGTAGAGTGCAATGGCGTGTTCATTACCGACGTCGGTAGTAATGAGTCGCTGTCGAATGTCTTCTCGGTCAAAGTCCTCAATGACACGCTTGAGAAGCGCAGAACCAATGCCCTGACGCTGAGCCTGCGGATGTATTAGGAGGTCCTGAATGTAGGCGATAGAATGTCCGTCCCCGACTGCGCGTACTAGCCCGACGAGCCGTCCCGTTCCTTGTGGTGTCACCTCTCGTGCTGTGTAGAGATACCGTGAACCTTCCAACATGGGGAGGAGACGTTCGGGCGTTTTGGTATATGCGCTCCAGCCTACAGCGTCGTAGAGCTCGGTAAGTTCTTCTGTACTGGGGTAGGGGTTGCTGGAGTCTAAAATACAGTACCGCATACAGGCATTGTATAGCGCCGGGGGAGGACATATATCTGCCGCTGAGTGCGTTTATTGGCCACCGCGGAGCTTGGAGTATAAACGAAGCGGCGCATCCGACCCGGAAAAGGGAAGGATGCGCCGCTTCTGTGTAAGCTCTAACGCTTAGTGGGTTTAGCCCAGTGCCTCAGCCAGCTGAATGCCCTGTGCCACGCCACCGAGGGTTGCAGCAATACGGATCAGGTCGTTGATCTGTTCCTTGGTTGCGCCCTCTTCACGCAGGGTGTGCTCGTGAGCCTCAACGCAGTGGGAGCAGCCGTTGACTGCGGACACTGCCAGTGCGAACATCTCGAAGTCCAGCTTCTCAATGCCACCGTTCTTACCGATGATCTGCATGCGCAGGTTTGCGCGCTGGTCATCGTATGCACCGTGCAGGAAGCCGCGGGTGCGGTAGAAGATGTTGTTCATGCCCATGATGGTTGCAGCACCCAGAGCAGCCTCGTAAGCGGTGTCGCTCAGGTGCTCCTTAGCCTCTGCAGCAATCTCAACAACAACAGAGTCAACCTTGGTTGCTGCTGCGGTTGCGAGGATTGCGCCCCAGAGCTGCTGCTCGGACAGGGAGGTGATGCGGGGCAGGGAGGACAGGTTGAGGTTCATGTCCTTCGCGTAGGAAGGCAGAGCCGAACGCAGGTTATCGATGCTCACGGATTACTTCATCTCCTTGAATGCGTCGATGGTCTCTGCACCCTTCTTCCAGTTGCATGCGCACAGCTCGTCGGACTGCAGTGCGTCCAGCTGGCGGAGCACCTCGTCGGTGTTACGGCCGACGGAGTCAGCGGTAATGGAGACCGACTGGATGGTGTTGTGGGGGTCGATGATGAAGGTTGCGCGGTCTGCAACGCCGTCCTTGTTCAGGATGCCCAGTGCGCTGGTCAGCTCACGCTTGAGGTCGGATGCCATGACGATGGGCAGGTCCAGGAGCTCTTCGTGGGAGCGGCGCCATGCGTAGTGGGTGTACTCGTTGTCGACGGAAACGCCGATCACCTGGGTGTCGCGTGCCTCGAACTCGTCAGCGAGCTTGCCGAATGCAGCAATCTCGGTGGGGCAGACGAAGGTGAAGTCCTTCGGCCAGAAGAAGACGACGCGCCAGGTGTCTTCGTCCAGACCCTCGGAGGAGACGGTGGTGAAGTAGTCTTCGGGCTTGGTTGCTTCGATGTCAGCCAGCTTACCGGGGACAACGCCGGTGAGCTCGTATGCGGGGAACTGGTCGCCGATGGTCAGAACTGCCATGGTGTTCTTCTTTCTACTTCGTGCCGCGCGGATTCGGTGCGCGGCGCTTGTTCTAAGTGGTGCCCAGTGGGCGGGCTTGATAACCATTTTATTATGAATAATTCATAATAATCAAGCGTCATTGGATTAAAACCTAAAGGTTTAAGTATGATTTGCATCACTGAATATTTTGGGGTGTTCAAAAGCTTCCCCATGCGCACATCCCACCCACAAACCACACCTGCAAACCCCAGGGGGTAAGCTCGAATCATGACCCCCGAACACAGTGAATACGCAGAGCCCAGCTACGCAGAACCTAACCAGCCCGAACTCATCACCGAACGCCTCACCCTGCGCCACCTGCGCGAGGCGGACATCCCCGACATCGTGGAAGCCTGCCGCGACGAAGAAACCCTCCGTTTCACCCGCCTCCCGTTGAACTACACACGCGCCGACGCCGAGGACTACCTGCTCACCACCGCCCGTCAGATTGCCGCCGGGCAGATTCAACGCTGGGCGATTGACGCCTCCGGCGTGTTTGCCGGGACCATCGAATTGCGCCTGGCTGACGGCACCCCCGAAAGCCCCGGAACTCGCGCCGAACTGGGCTATTACACCGCCCCGAAGGCGCGCGGAAAGGGCTACATGACCGAGGCGCTACGAGCCGTCCTCGGCTACGCTTTCGACCCGCTCGGACTGGGCCTTGAGACCGTCCGCTGGACCGCCCTGGCGGGTAACGAGGCATCAGAACGAGTGGCGGTTAAAGCGGGTTTCACCGGCATCTATGACGATATTGACCCGAACTCCGGCCGCCCCGACGAGAACGGCCACCCGGTGCAGCATCGGGTGCGCCGCGCCGATATGACCCGCGCGCAATTCGCGGCGCTCTGGGCAAGCTAGGCTCTGGGTGCAAACTAGCTCTGGACGTAACGTGCACGGGGTTGAGCGGGAACCTGCAACAGCTACCTGATGCCGAAGCCGCGGAACGAGCCGCTCGGCTCCTCCCACTCGACGAGCACCTCATCCACGCGCCCGGCGGTGTCGTCACCGCGCAGCACGTCCACCAGGCGAGCGCAGGAGGCGGCGGTACCCTCCGCAACGACTTTTACGCGCCCGTCGTCGAGGTTTTCGGCGTAGCCGGTCAGGCCCATGGGCTTGGCGGTTCCGGCGCACCACCAGCGGAAACCCACGCCCTGCACTTTGCCGCTTACGAAAGCGACGAGGCGGATTTCGGCGGGTTCTGCCGGGGTACGGTCGGTGAAGAAATCAAAGAAACCCATGGGTCCTCCCGGGGACATCTCATTGAGGGTGGTCTGATGGGGGCGAGCGCCGGTGGTGGCGCTCTGACAGCTTCTATAGCTTTAGTCTAGAGGGTGCGGGGTGCCTGTTGCCTGGTTGCCGCGCGTACGCGCCGTGAAGAGTTGAATAAGGGTAGAGCAACCGAAGCCGCGCTCTGAAAAGGAGTAACATTAGGGACATTCACTAAGCGGCAACGCTGACCACGCAGACATCTACCCGCATACACCCCATCCCTGGAGGATCATTGAGTTCACGCCCTAAAAAAGCGCCTCTTGTCGGCAACCCGGCGAAGGCACCCTACAAGCCCTGGCCTGCTCTCTGGTCCCTCGTCGTGGGCTTCTTCATGATCCTTGTGGACGGCAATATTGTCACCATCGCCCTGCCGCACATGCTGCAGGATTTGGAGGCGTCCCTGTCGGAGGGCATGTGGGTGACGAGCGCCTACCTGCTGGCGTACGCTGTGCCGCTGCTCATTACCGGTCGTATGGGTGACCGCTTCGGTCAGAAGAACCTGTACATGATCGGTATGGGTATTTTTACGTTTGCTTCCCTGTGGTGTGGTCTGGGGGCGGATGTTCAGTCGCTCATCGCCGCCCGCGTGGTGCAGGGTCTGGGCGCATCGCTGATGACCCCGCAGACCATGTCTCTGATTACGCTGATGTTCCCGCCGAATGCGCGCGGTGTCGCCATGAGCATTTGGGGTGCGACTGCGGGCATTGCCGCGCTGGTCGGCCCGATTCTGGGTGGCGTGCTGGTGGATGCCCTCAGCTGGGGCTGGATTTTCTTCATCAACATTCCTGTGGGCCTGGTTGGTTTAGTCTTGGCGTGGCGTAATGTGCCGGTGTTCGAGCAGAAGAACCACAGCTTCGACTGGTTGGGCGTGGTGCTTTCGGCGGTCGGTCTGTTCCTACTGGTTTTCGGCATTCAGGAAGGCGCCACCTACAACTGGGGCACCATCACTGACTCCTTCATGGGCACCGGTATTGCGGTGAGCGTGTGGGGTCTGATTATTGCCGGCATTATGGTGCTGACGCTGTTCATTGGCTGGCAGGCTATTAACCCGCGTGAGCCGCTGGTTCCGCTGAGCCTGTTCCGTGACCGTAACTTCTCCGTGTCGAATGTGGCAATCTCTGCTATGGGTGTGGTCGCTATCAGTATGGCGTTCCCGCTGACCCTGTTCCTGCAGCAGGTGGAGGGTCTGGACCCGACTGAGGCCGCGCTGATGACTGCGCCGATGGCTTTGGCGTCGGGTGCGTTGGCGCCGGTGGTGGGTGCGCGTCTGAACCGTTATGACCCGAAGTGGTTTGCGGTGAGTGGCTTTACGCTGCTGGTTATTGGTTTTGCTTTGCTCCGCCCGACGATGGTGGCTGACGGAAACCTGTGGCTGATGGTTGGCCCGATGATTATTCTGGGTACGGCGAACGCCTGCATTTGGGGTCCGCTGTCGGTGTCTGCGACCCGTAACCTGCCGCCTGAGCGTGCCGGTGCCGGTTCGGGCGTGTACAACGAGACCCGCCAGATGGCGTCGGTGCTCGGTTCGGCTGCGATTACTACGATTATGGCTTCTGCAATTACCTCGCACCTTTCCGCGTTGGGTCCGGCTGCCGCAGCGGGCGGTAGCTCTCACGGCGGTGCAGCAGGCGGCGTGCTTCCGCAGATTCTGCGTGAACCCTACGCGGCGGCAATGGCGGATTCCATGATGCTGCCGCTGGTTGCGGCAGCGGTGGGCGCGGTCGTGTGCCTGTTCTACGCCTCCGCAAAGGCTTCGGAGGCGAAGGGTGCCGCACAGAACGCTGCACGGAACACTGAGGCAGAGCCTGATGTAGAAAACACTAAATAGAGGCTTATCAAAGCGCTTTTACGTAATGTTCGCCATGTCAACGCGAATACGGTGCGTACACCGAGACAAGGCATATAAGCGCTGTGTATGATGAAGCGGGTCATTGTTGCTCTGAGGTGTCAAAACCTCACGAAAACAATGACCCGCTGCTCTTTTAAGCGGTATCCCGCGCCACCATACTTGTTCGGGGTGTCGCACTGCAGCGCATACATGATTCACTCTCACGCATCGGCTACGCCTGATGACCCAACGGTTCACTCAACGCCACCCACGGCTAATCGCATCATCACGGGGGTCTTCACGCGCATCCATGCGAACGAACACAAGAAGAGATACAGATGGCTTTCTCCTTTTCTACTCGTGCGGCACGCACCGCGCTCGCCTCGGCGGCTCTGCTGGTGCTCGGTACTGTAGCCGCACCTGCCGCTAATGCGTACAACCCCGATATTGACGGCGACGGCATCCCCAACACCTGGGAGATGAAGGGCTACGACGCCGACGGCGACGGCAAGATTGATGTTGACTACCCCGCAATGGGTGCTAATCCGCTGAAGAAGGACCTCTTCGTGGAGATGGACTACATGCCCGACCTGCTCGCCAGCGAGGATGAGCTCGACCGCATTACCGACATTTACGCGAAGCTGCCAATCCGCAACCCCAACGGCACCACTGGCATCAACATTCACCTGGATGCCGGTAGTGCCCGCAGCGCTAAGTACAACCTTGGCGGCGGCAACGAGGTAGCACACGAGCAGCTGGACGGCGGCATGCAGCGCTGGCGTGAGATTCGCGCCAAGAACATGGACCCCAACCGTGAAAGTGTATTCCACTACATGATTTGGGGTGACTCCCACGGCGATAACAGTTCATCCGGGCAGGGCTGGGTCGGTGGCCGCGGCTTCGTTGTGACTGTTGGCCCGCGCTTCTGGGGTAAGTCCGCAACCTCCGACGTTCGCGTGGCGACCTTTGTGCACGAGCTGGGCCACAACCTCGGCATGGACCACGGTGGTACCGACGGCGTGAACTACAAGCCGAACTACCTGAGCGTCATGAACTACCGCTACCAGCTGCGTGGTCTGGAACGTGCGGACGGCACGAAGTACTTCAGCTACTCGACCCGCGCCTACAAGGACCTGGACGAAACCAAGCTGGACGAGAAGACCGGCTTCGGCCGTAACGCCTACGGTTTCTACTACAATGGCAAGCCCGCCTGGGAAGCTATCGACTTCAACGGCAACGGCAAGATTGACGATGAGCCGGTTGAAGCCGATATCAACGGTGACGGTGAGAAAACCGTCTTGACCGCGCCGAACGACTTGAAGATCCTGAAGCTGCAGGCTAAGGGTAAGGAAGTTCAGCAGGGTGCGTACTCTCCCGAGTCGGAGCTTTCCGGTGAGATTGAAGACAACGAAATGACCGCTGAGTACGCTCGCGCTGAGGGTCTGGTTCCCGCGAAGGACTAGCCTTTAGCGA
>NZ_CALJRY010000376.1 GCF_937976295.1 uncultured Rothia sp.
GGGGCCGCCCCGCAAAGCAACTAGCCGCATATTCATACAGAGATTCTGTCTGCTGCGATATAACAATTGTCATCCAGCAACGGCACATGCGGTACGGGGTACAACCGCAGAAAAGAGGACGTCGTGACTGAACAGAATAACGTCACCCTGAATCCTAAAGCTCCCGAACAGGGAGAACGACTGCACCGCGGTCTGAGCAACCGCCACATCCAGCTCATCGCAATCGGCGGTGCCATCGGTACCGGCCTGTTCATGGGTTCCGGCCGCGCCATCTCACTGGCTGGCCCCTCCGTTATTTTCGTGTACGTGCTCATTGGCGCCATCATCTTCCTGGTGCTGCGAGCCATGGGTGAGGTCCTGCTCTCCAACCTGAAGTACAAGTCCTTCTCCGACTTCACCACCGATCTGGTCGGCCCCATGGCAGGTTTCTTCCTTGGCTGGTCCTACTGGTTCATGTGGGTGGTCACCGCTGTTGCGGACATTATCGCAATCGTCGGCTACCTGCGCATGTGGTGGCCCGACCTGCAGGCATGGATACCGGCGCTCGCCGTCATCGGCGTTCTGCTGACCCTGAACCTGGTCTCTGTGAAGAACTTCGGCGAAATCGAATTCTGGTTCTCCATGATTAAGATTGTCGCCATCGTCGCCCTGATTATCGTTGGCAGCATCATGATTGCCGTTGGCTTCACCTCACCCAGCGGTGCGCAGGCATCCGTCGCAAACCTCTGGAATGACGGCGGCATGTTCCCGAACCACTTCATCGGCTTCCTCGGCGCATTCCAGATTGTCATCTTCGCGTTCATGGGCTCCGAGCTCGTCGGTACCACCGCCGCAGAAGCTCAAGACCCGGAAAAGACCCTGCCCAGGGCGATTAATGCTGTGCCGCTTCGTATCATCGTCTTCTATGTTGGCGCGCTCTCCGTCATCCTGATGGTCACCCCCTGGCGCCTCGCCAATGCCGATACCAGCCCCTTCGTTGCCATGTTCACCCTGGCGGGCCTGGGCATCGCCGCGCACGTCATCAACTTCGTGGTGATTACCAGCGCAACCTCCTCGGCGAACTCCGGTATCTTCTCCACCTCGCGTATGGCATTCGGCCTGGCGCGCGAGCGCAGCGCCCCCAAGTTCCTGGGCAAGATCTCTAAGAACGGTGTGCCGCGTAACGCGCTGTTCCTCTCCGCCGTCATGCTGCTGTCCTCCATCGTGCTGCTCTACGCGGGTGACTCGATTTCTAGCGCGTTCAGCCTGGTCACCACCGTGGCTGCGGTACTCGTGATTTTCGCGTGGGCAATGATTATGGTCAGCTACCTGATGTACCGCAAGAAGTTCCCGTCACGTCACGAGAAGTCGAAGTTCCGTCTGCCCGGTGGCCGTTTCTCCGCGTGGCTGTCGCTGGTGTTCTTCGCCTTCACCATTGGTGTGCTGACCATGGATGAAGAAACCCTCAGGGGTCTGCTGGCGATGCCCGTCTGGTTCGCGATTCTGGGCATTGGTTGGTTCTTCAAGCGCCGCGCTGATGCACGCCGCAAAGAAGCAATCTCGACCCGCACCGCGCAGATCGCGATTGTGGAGGCGTCCGAGATTTTCTCGGCACGCTAAGCAACCACGCTCAGACACACTGGCTGGGGCTACAGAGATTAGCTCCGTAAATTGCCTGAGCACACGTAAAGCCCGCGTCACCTACTCCTCGTCGGGAGTGGGGGACGCGGGCTTTCGCCATCTCTCAAGATGAACCCGAGAGGCTCACGGGAGAGCGCTTAGACGGATGTCTAGACGGTTGTTTAGATGGACGCCGCCTCTTCGGCAAGCGGGTCCTCGTCATCATCGGTGCGGTAGAAATCCCAGCGGTCACAACCGCAACCGGAACGCATCGCCTCAATGACGGCGGCAGCTGCCTCCAGCGGGTCGAGCGCGTGCAGGTTCCACAGCGCGTGCACCGGTACCGGGCGCCTCCAGCCGTGCTCCTGCAGGAACTCCGGGTCGAAGGCGGGTAGCGCTTCGGCGGTGGGCTCGAGCTCGCAGAGGAAACCGGTGGGGGAGCGGAAGACCGTCACCACGGGGGTCGGGTCGGCGTCCTCCAGGGATGTGCCGTCGAAGAAGTAGTAGGTGCTCAGGCGGCGGTTCCAGGCAAGCTGCGCGAGGCGTTCGCCGAAGATTTCCACCGTCTGCTCCCACTGGGTGCGGTGGTACGCCGCCAGGTCGGTGTGGGCGGTCTGCACCACGCCGATGCCCTGCTCGGTGAGTTCGCGGGCGCTCAGACGCGCGGGCTCCGCTGACTCGACTAGCTCTGCGAGCTCTGCGGGAGCGTCCGCAGGGGAATTGTCCGGGGTATCCAGCTCTGCTAGTTCTGCTTCGGTCAGCTCAGCGTCGAGGAGCTCAAGCTCCTCCTTGGCGCTCAACTCAGCAGTGCTCGCCTCAGCGGCAGCTGCGTTTGCCTCGTTCCTGGTCCACAGACGCAACTCGCGGGCAATCTGCGCGCGTCCGCGATGCAGCGTCGCCTGCCAGGAACCGAACTTAGCGCGCACCGCACCCAGGGGCGGCACCTCACCAATCAGAGTCTGAATGGTCGACCAGTAGCCGTACACGAGAGCCGTCGGCTCACGGTCGTAGCGGGCACAATAGCTCAAAAAGAGGCTCAGGGTCTTCGACGCAAAATCCTCGGGTACCGCGGCGGCGTCAATGTACCACTCGTTTTCGAGCGCCTCCGCCGGGTAGATGCCGGTGCGGAGCATACCCAGGGACCAGTTGCCGTCACCGAGGTAATCGTTCGCGGTCTGAACCGGTGCCGGCCACGCCGATTCGCCCTCCATGCTGGAGGCAAGCAGGGTGTAGAGGCTACCGCCCTCGGTGCCGATTTCTGCTATGCCGCGCTGTCGGATGTCCTCGAGGGTCTGCGCGTACACCTCTTCCTCCAGCTGGGAGTAAGGGTGCGCGGCAAGGTACTTGAGCGTTGCACCAATCTTCGCCAGGATGCCGGCGATGTCTTCGCTGTTGAAGTGGCGTGCCTCCAGTGCGGGCGGCAGGTCGTGGATAATATCGCCATCAAGGATTAGCGCCGCGTACTCGGGCTCCGGGGGCAGATCGTAGGCTTCCGCGAAAACGTACCAGAGGCCGCAAGCAATCATCGTGTAGGTCGGGGCGTCTGCCGCGACCGGGCCAAACTGCCAGATGCCGGAGTTCAGCGCATAGTTCAGATGCTTCTTGTTGATGTGCGGGTACAGAAAGTTGAGGCGGCGGAGAACCTGGCTAGGGGTGAACCCCAGCGCGGCGAGTTCGGCGATAAGTTCCGCGTACTCGTCGTGAAAATCTAAGTACCCCTCCGGAGCGTTTGACAGCGCGGCTTGTTCGCGCATGGGTCCCTCTTTCATCTGCGGGATGTGGCAGCACCTTGTCGCACCGTGCCGCCGAAACCCTGAACGTGTGCACGCAGATAAGGGCGTTTGCGTGGTGTGAAACCACCCCTTATCTGTACGAATGTGAGATATTTTTTCAAAAAAATATACTCTTTTATCTAAATTTATCGTTGAAACTTAGCACTATTCAAATACGTGAGCCCATAACGCGGTTTCTTGCGGAAAGATGACAAAGTTTAGTGCTCCCACAGGGCACAATATGCACAAAGACTCGTATTCTGCACTAAAAGATGCGGTGGAAAAATACGCCTACCCGCACCCGCAACGGCGCGCACAATAAGCCCCGCGCTGACTCTACCCTCAGCATCACCGCTCAACCCGTGAGCCGCGGCGAAATATGCGAAACTGGAAGGATGAGCGAACACCCCCTCCCGAGCAGCATCCGCCCGCGCGCGGATCGAGCTGCAGACCCCGCGCCCAGTAGCGCCGCGCACCTCGAAAAACACGAAACCGGCGGCAATGCTGAGCAACCCGCCGAGCACCTCATCAACGCGCTCGCCGTGGAAACCGGCATCGCGCCGCACCGCATCCGCGCCGCCGTGGCGCTACTCGACGCCGACAACTCCGTGCCCTTCATCGCCCGCTACCGCAAAGAAGCAACGGGCGCGCTCACCGACACCCAGCTGCGCACCATCCAGTCGCGCCTGGGCCAGCTCCGCGCCCTCGAAGAGCGCCGCAACCGCGTGCTCGAAGCGCTCACCGACCGCGCCGACGAAGGCCTCATCGACCCGCTCACCCTGCTGCAGCTGCGTTCCTCGCTCATGAACGCCGCCACTATCGCAGATGTAAACGCCATCTACGCCCCGTACCGCAGTGAGCGCGTGACCCGCGCTCAGATGGCGCGCGCCGCCGGACTTGATTCCCTCGTCGAAGACCTGCTGGAGGTGCCCCTCGCCGAGGCGCACGCCATCGCCGCCGCGTACATTACCGACGGCACCGAAGACGATGAAGATGGGGGCATCGAGGTTGCCGAGGCAGACGAAGCCCTGCAGATTCATAGCGCCGAAGAGGCCCTCGATGGCGCCCGCGCGATCCTGATTGACCGCGCCCTCACCGACCCGGTGCTGAGCGAAAAGCTCCTCAAGCGCCTGCGTGAGAGCGGCGTGATTGAGTCCCGTGTGATTGCCGGTCAGGAAAGCATTGGTGCGAAGTTCTCCGACTATTTCGCCTTCTCGGACCGTATTCGTTCCATTCCGCCGCACCGCGTGCTGGCGCTGCACCGTGCCAAGGACGCCGGCGTGGTGCGCCTCAAGGTGGATGTGGCACCCGCCCCCGTGGCGCTCAGCCGCCTGCGTGGTGCCGCCCGCGCCGAAGCTGAGGCCGCCGCCGAAAATTACGAGAACGTCCGTTCTGCATACGAGCGTGAAGTCGCCGCCGCGCTACGCATCCCCGTACAGGTGCTCAACACCGTCGACGACGAAGACCGCGTACTCGGCTGGCTCGCCGCCACCGTCCGCACCGCATGGCGCAGCCACCTGCGCCCGCGCCTTGCCGAACGCATCCGCCACCAGCTACTCGACGCCGCCGCACAGCACGCCACCGAGGTGTTCGCCTCCAATCTGCGCGATATTCTGCTCGCCGCACCCGCCGGACACAAGACCACCCTCGGCCTGGATCCGGGCCTGCGCCACGGCGTGAAATACGCCGTAGTTGACGGCACCGGTGAGCCGCTGCGCGTGGGCACCGTCTACCCGCACGCCCCGCGCAACCAGTGGGCAGAAGCACTGCGCGAGCTCGCCGCCGCCTGCCGCGAGCACGGCGTGGAACTCATCGCCATCGGCAACGGCACCGCAAGCCGCGAAACCGACAAGCTCGCCAGCGAACTGATCCGCACCCTGCGTGAGGGCGGCGTAGAAGCACCCCAGAAGGTGACCGTCTCCGAGGCGGGCGCCTCCGTCTACTCCGCCTCCGCCCTCGCCGCCGCCGAGCTGCCCGACTACGACGTGACCGTACGCGGCGCCGTCTCCATCGCCCGCCGCCTGCAGGACCCGCTCGCCGAGCTCGTCAAAATCGACCCGCAGTCCATCGGCGTGGGCCAGTACCAGCACGACGTGCCGCCCGCCGCCCTGCGCCGCGCCCTCAACGACACCGTCGAAGACTGCGTGAACGCCGTGGGTGTGAATCTCAACAGCGCCTCCGTGCAGCTGCTTGCGCACGTGGCGGGTGTAGGCACCGCAACCGCCGAACGCATCGTCGCCTACCGCACCGAACACGGTCCCTTCGCGAACCGTCAGCAGCTGCTGAACGTGCCGCGACTGGGTGCGAAAACCTTCCGCCAGGCGGCAGGATTCATTCGCATCCGCGGCGGTGAGGAGCCGCTGGACGCCTCCGCGGTGCACCCGGAAGCCTACCCGCTCGCGCGCCGCATCATTGCCGACGCGCAGGCACGCAACGGCGCCCACTGGGTTGCCGGCGCCCTGGGCACCTCGGACGGTAGCGATCCGCTCGCCGGGCTGAACCCCGCCGACTACGTGCAGGACAGCCACGAGCAGGATAAGCACGGGCAGGACGACAGCCGCGGACAGGAGAGCACGGAAGGCGCCGCCGGCGTGTACACGGTCGAGGACATCTTCACCGAGCTACGCCGCCCCGGCCTGGACCCGCGCGGTAGCTTCCGCACCGCCCGCTTCTCCGAATCCGTCTCGCACTTCGAGGATGTACGCCCCGGCATGGTGCTCGAGGGCACCGTCTCGAACGTGGCGGCATTCGGCGCGTTCGTGGATATTGGCGTGCACCAGGACGGCCTCGTACACATCTCGCAGATGAGCCGCGGCTACGTGGCGAACCCGCACGATATTGTGCGCAGCGGCGACATCGTGCGGGTGCGCGTGGTGGAGGTTGACCCGGCGCGCCGCCGCATCTCTCTCTCCCTGCTGGTGGAGGACGAGAACTAGCGTTCGCTAAAAATTCAGCTTTGAGAACATCAATCCTGAGAACGCAATAAAGCCCCCGACAAGCACTAACTATGCCTGTCGGGGCTTTGCTCTGTCTTTTGCTCTGCCTAGCTTCAAGTCCCTAGACGCGGGACTCGACACACCAGCTTAGAAGTCGATGTTCGCCGGGTCAGGGCCAATACGACCCTCGGGGCTGGACAGCGCATCCACAGCCGCGATGTCCTCGGCGGTCAGCTTCACGTTCACCGACGCCAGGTTCTCCTCCATGCGGGAGGGAGTCACAGACTTCGGGATAGCCACGGTGCCCTTAGCCAGGTGCCACGCCAGCACGACCTGCGCGGGGGTTGCGCCGTGGCGCTCCGCAATCTCAGCCAGCACGGGGTTCTGCAACAGGTCGCTACCGTTGCCCAGCGGACTCCACGCCTGAGTTGCGATGCCGTACTCGGCGTGAACGGCGCGCAGCGCCTCCTGTGAGAAGTAGGGGTGCAGCTCAATCTGGTGGATGACCGGAACCACGCCGGTCTCCTCGATAATCTCGCGCAGCTGCTCCTCGGGGAAGTTCGAAACACCAATGGAACGGACCTTACCCTGCTTCTGCAGCTCAATCAGCGCACGCCAGGAATCCAGGTACAGGCCCTGCTGCGGCTTAGCCCAGTGAACCAGGTACAGGTCAACGTAGTCGGTGCCCAGCTTCTGCAGGGACGCCTCGAACGCCTCGAAAGCGCTCTCGTAGCCCTGGTCGGAGTTCCACAGCTTAGTGGTGAGGAAGATGTCTTCACGAGCCACATCGGAGTTAGCGATAGCGCGGCCTACGCCCGCCTCGTTGCCGTAGATAGCGGCGGTGTCGATGTGGCGGTAGCCAGTCTCCAGGGCGGTGCCCACAACCTTCTCGGCAACCTCGTCCTCGACCTGCGCCATGCCGTAGCCCAGCTGCGGAATGGTTCGGCCGTCGTTGAACTTTACGTTCGGTACGTTGTAGCTCATGGTGCTCCTTTGGAATCTGGAATCTAGAACCTGAAATCTAGGGGAGGCGGCGCCTCCGTACGTAGTCCTTCAAGGCTACGCCACAGAGCCCCCCATTGAGAAGGGTCACAGCAGAATCGGGGGTGAATCTAGCCTGCGGCGTAACCACGTGACGAAAAATGACGACTACCGCTCGATAGCAGGCGCGAAGAGCTCACGCACGTCCTCAGCGGTTACCGCCGCGGAGGCGAACTCGCCCTCACCGACTACCGCATCGAAGAGCGCGGCCTTCGACTCCTTGAGCTGCATGACCTTCTCCTCAA
>NZ_CALJRY010000377.1 GCF_937976295.1 uncultured Rothia sp.
TTTCTGGAACGTCGTAGATATCGGATTGAAACGCGAGGATAAGCATGTCTGAAACTGCCATTGATTATGGTTCCCGCACTATGCCTCATGATGATGTGGCTGAGCAGTCGGTGCTCGGTGGCATGCTGCTGTCGAAGGACGCTATTGCGGATGTGGTTGAGAGCCTGCGTGCCTCTGATTTCTATAAGCCGGCGCACGAGACGATTTATGAGGCGATTCTTTCTCTCTACGGCCACGGTAGCCCTGCGGATGCGATTACGGTTGCTGATGAGCTGAAGAAGCGCGGTGAGCTGACTCGTGTGGGTGGTGCGTCCTATATTCATACGCTGATTGCCTCGGTTCCGACTGCTGCTAACGCTCAGTATTACGCTGAGATTGTTAAGGAGCACGCGATTATGCGCCGCCTGATTGAGGCGGGTACGAAGATCGCTCAGCTGGGTTACGCCAATGAGACTGAGGTCGATACTTTGGTGGATCAGGCGCAGGCTGAGATTTATGCGGTGACTGATGGTAACGCGAAGGAAGACTATGTGTCTTTCTCTGAGGCGTTGGAGGAGACCATCAATGAGATCGATGCGAACTCGAACCGCCCCGATGGCGTGTACGGTGTGCCGACTGACTTTATTGAGTTTGATGAGCTGACCGGTGGTCTGCACGGTGGCCAGATGATTGTTATTGCGGCTCGTCCGGGTGTGGGTAAGTCGACTCTGGCTCTTGATATTGCTCGTTCTGCGGCTATTCATCATCAGATGACCACTGTGTTTTTCTCGCTGGAGATGAGTCGTACTGAGTTGGCGATGCGTATTCTCTCCGCGGAGGGCAAGATTTCGATGGGTCGTCTGAAGAAGGGTGACCTGGATACTGAGGGCTGGACGAACCTGGCGACTTTGCAGGGTCGTATTGATTCCGCTCCTCTCTTTATTGATGATTCGCCGAATATGACTCTGATGGAGATTCGCGCGAAGTGCCGTCGCCTCAAGCAGCGTAATGATTTGAAGCTTGTGGTGCTGGACTACCTGCAGCTGATGAGTTCGGGTAAGAAGGTTGAGTCGCGTCAGCAGGAGGTTTCGGAGTTCTCTCGTAGCCTGAAGCTGTTGGCTAAGGAACTGGACGTTCCGGTGATTGCGCTGTCTCAGCTGAACCGTGGTTCGGAGCAGCGTACTGATAAGCGTCCGATGGTTTCGGATCTGCGTGAGTCGGGTTCGATTGAGCAGGATGCGGATATGGTGATTCTGCTGCATCGTGAGGATATGTATAACCCGGAGAGTGAACGTGTGGGTGAGGCGGACATGATTATTGCTAAGCACCGTGGCGGTCCGACTCGTACTATCCCGTTGGCGTTTAGCGGTAAGTACTCGCGCTTCAACAATATGGCGAATGAGGCGCCTCCCCAGTACTAAC
>NZ_CALJRY010000378.1 GCF_937976295.1 uncultured Rothia sp.
GTCACCGCCGGGGTGTACGTCGAAGGTGCTGCAGGCTCGGGGGGCGAGCGCTTCGGCGACTGCGTCGATAACTGCTTTGTTGCGGCTGTTTTCTCCGCGGCGGCCGTCCCAGTAGGCGTGGGTGTGGATGATGTCTTTTTCGCCGGTGGCGGTGGGGTGGACGAATTCGATTGCGATTTTGTGGCTTGCCATGGTGGTGTGTCCTTGGGGTGGGTGGTGGGGTCCCCCGCCGCCGGTGTGGCTACTGTAGGAAAAGAGTGGCGGCGGGGGAAGCTGTGGGGGTGGGTTAGATGTTGATGGAGGTTGTCATCATTGCGCGGTAGCGGGCTTTGCCTGCTGCGCGGTTGCGTTGCCAGACTTCGACGTCTGAGGTTTTGTACCAGTAGCGTCCGTCGTCGTCTTTGCATGAGGGGCGGAGGCGGATGCCGGCGGCTCGGACGGCCGCGCCGCTGTAGGTTCGGACGGTGGACACTTTGATGCCTGCTGCGGCGGCTACCTGGCTTTCAGAGACGAGCCGTGTCTCTGGGTTGCAGGCTTCGAACATGGTCTTGTGGGGCAAATCAATCTTGTTGGTCATTGGTGGTGTTTCCTTGGGTGGGGCGGGGTTTGCGCCAGTGGATTGCTTGCATGTGGCGGCGGCAGAGTTGCTTGGAGGCTGCGCGTTTCTCTAGCCATGCCTCGACGTCTTCGGGACGGTACCAGTAGCGCCCGTTGAAATCGCCTTTAGCTACTGGGCGGAGACGAGCAGTAACGGCGGCTTTGATGGAGTCACCGGCGTAGCCTCGTAGCGTGGTTTCTTTGATGCCGGCGTAACGCGCCACAGTGGCGGCGGGGAGCAGATTCTCACCGGGGTTTGCCTTCAACCATTCGGTGAGGGTTGGCAGGTCACTGAGGGGTGAGTTAGCCATTGGGCTCTCCTCGGTTGTGGGCGTGGACAAAGCTGGCGGTGAGGACTGCGGGGCCGACAGGGATGAGCGAGATAACGAACACGACGGCCCGGAGACCGATGTCTTCTTGTGCGGTGCCGATTCCAACGAGGATTATGAAGGCGAGCACGCAGGCCCAGGCGAGGGCTTTTGCGGTGCGGATAGTGCGGGCGGTGGTCATGGTGTGTCCTTGGGTTAGATGATGAGGAGGATGAAGATGGTGAGTGCTGCGGCGACCCAGATTCCGAGGTTTATCCAGGCGAGGGTGATGAACTTCTTTTCCATCGCCTCGAGGTCGATACGAGTGATGGCGAGGTCAGAGCGAACGATGGTGATGTCGTGGTTCTGGCTCGTCTGCTTCGCGTGCAGGCGCTGGGCGTACCTGTCGAGCTGAGCGAGCGCCTGGCGCTGGTCCTTGCCGGCGCCTTGCAGGATTCCGACTGCGGTTTCGGTTTCGGTGAGCTTGCGTTCGTTCTCAACAATGCATTGCATTGCGAATCCGACGTTTGCGTTCACGTCCCTCGAATGCTGTTCGACTCGGCCATTGAGGTGGTCAGTGAGGCGGCGGGTCTCGCAGAGTTCGTCCTGGATCACTGCGATGCTGTTGTCGAGGCTGTCGATGTCGGTGCGGACCTGGTCGTGGTTGTCGATGATTGTCTGGATGGCGGTGTGGCGGTGGTGGCGGCCTGCTGCGCGGTCGCGTTTGGTCTTGGAGTTGGTGGTCATGGTGTGTCCTTCCTGGTTGGTGTGGGGTGGGTGGTTAGGATTGTGGGTATGGATTTCTCAACTCTTTTTTCTGGCGGTTCAGCGTTTGCGGCTTTCGTCTCTGTCTTTTTCGCTGGTGTTTCCTGGTACCAGTCCCTTGGCTCGAAGAAGGCGAAGAAGAAGGCAGAGGAGGCGCATCAGGCGGCACTAGAGATGCGTGATGCCGCGGTCCGTTCGGCTGAGGCTGCGGAGAAGCGAGCGGCCCAGGCGGAGAAGTCGCTCAAGCAGGTGGAGCAAATCGTTGCTGAACAGCAGAAGCAGTCCGAGTCTCAGGCTGAGATTGCGTCTCGCCTGTGGAAGCCTGCATTTGAGCTGACTCTGGATAGCGGTAATACCTACCTGTTGAGCAACGTCACTGGTGAATCCGTTGAGATTCTTGAGGTGGCGAATCTTGATAAGTTCGTCCGCTGCGACCAAATTCAGCAGGTGCTCCGCCCCGGAGAGTCGCTACACATCCTCATGGCGGGTGCTCACGGTAAACCGTTGCCGGCGAACCTAGAGCTTCGAATCCGTGGGCTTGATGAGGTTATCCCCGTCCCGATTCGCCGATAGCTCGCGCTCTTTTTCCTTTTCTTTCTTCTTCTCTTCCCAGGAATCTTTAGTCACCAAGAAGCAGAAGAGTCCGGAGATGAAGGCTGCGGTAACGCTGGCGCCGAAGCAGACGGCGTTGAATACGAGTTTGAACTGGTCGGGGTCCATTAGTGTTTTCCTTCCGGGGTGGTTAGAGGAGCTGTGAGACTTGGCTGCGGCGGTGACGCATCAGGTGCTCTGCGAGGCGGGTGACGCAGTGGTCTGCCGCTTCGTCTGAAACCTGAAGCTTGTCCCAGTCTTTGATCTGGTCGCTGGTGAGCGCGTCATGCAGTGTCACGCCGCAATCGAGCGGGCACGGAATGTGGATGTTCGCGCGGTTCTTGAACAGCTCGTTTTCGTGCAGGGTGGGGCGCAGGTCAGGTCGGATGCTGTTCCTGCGGTCCCAGCAGATGCGGGCGGCCTCCAGGCACCCGGTTGCGTGGGTTACCAGCTCTGTCCAGAAGTCGGGGTGTGCAGTCTTGATGTGGTCGGCTGCGGCGGTGCCCATGGTGCGGGCGATATTGTCGGGATCCAGCTCCGCGTAGACTTCCTGGCATGCCCCGCAGTGGAGCGCGGGTGCCTTCTTGCCGCGGAGGCGCGGGTCTCGGGTGTGTACGGTGAGGTGCCGTGCCCACCAGATGGTGCGGGCGTGCTCTGTGGCGAGCGCTTCGGCGGGGGTTAGGTGTTTCTCGTTCATTGGTGTCTCCTTAGTTGGTGGTGGTGGCTCCACGGGGTGCGCGGAGTTTCGGCTTTCTAAGCTCTTTCTCATGTATGGTGGGTTAATGAACCCGATAGTGAATATGTGAGGAGTTATCTAATGCTTGCTAACCCTGCTCGTGAGCTGCTTCGCGTGTTTGAGAGCTGGTCGCAGTCCTCTTCTTCTTCTGCACGTTTTGCACGCCCTTTGGATACTGAGGAGGAAATCTCGCAGGCTTTGCATGCGGCGCTTCTGCTGCGTGATATCCAGCGTCTTGTGAAGGTCGTGGAGGTTGAGCGCCCCGAACATAATTTGTCGTATGCCCCGAAGTATTACGCCCGGTGGGCTCATGCGATTTTCCAGTACCCCCACGGGTGGGACTCTTCGTTCCACTTAGAGAGCTACGATCTGGACATGCTGTCTGCTTTGGCGGGTACCTTTGATGCAATCGCTAGCTCCGCTGAACCTGGGTTGCTTGATTGGCTCAACTCCCAGCGTGAGGCGATAGCTTCCAAGGTTCGCGAGGTCGCGGATTACGTTGCAGGCGACCAGGGACTGAGCAGTTCTTTCCGTGCGTACGTCCACGAGGTTATGTGCCGTGTGGAGGCCGCTTTCTCCGATGAGCTAAGCGGTAGCTTCAGCTTGTACGACGCATATATGGAATTCACTGTTTTAGTCGATGCAGTGTCTATCCGCTCCACAGACCCCGAAGCGAAGGCGTTCTACCGCCGTGCATGGGAATGGCTGCAGGTTTCCGAGAACGCTAGGACTCTTGCCTGGGCTGCTGCTCGTAAGGCGATCGGCCTCTAGGTTCCGCGCGGACGGCGAGTTGGAATCGGCGTCGTGCAAGCGCCGACTCTACGACGGCAATTGCTTCTTTGACCGTGATATGCACCGTGGTGCTATCACGGTCTTTTGCGTAGAGGGCTAAGTCATCAATGATGTTGTACATTTCCTGGATGGCTTCGTCGGGGTAGGGCTGGGGACGGGTGGGCTCTTCGGCGGGGGTTAGGTGTTTCTCGTTCATTGGTGTTTCCTGACTGGGTTAGACGATGAAGCCTTCGACGGTCACTTCCTTGATGTAGCCGTCGCGGGCCATAGTGATTGACGCTTTGGGGCTTCTGAATTCCATCTCTCGGCTGAGGTCGTGAATAGCCTGCCGAAGCTCCCTAACGGCTTTTGAGTCCAGCCGATTCTCCTGCGGAGCTGCTGGCAATTCCCTGCGTAGGTCGTTCCAATCCATTGGTGTTTCCTCAGTTGGTGGTGTGGGTGACGGGGAGGCGTGAGAGCCAAGCCATCACCGCGGCGGATGTGTAGTAGATGCGTCCCCCGCTTCGGATGTATGCGGGGCCTGTCCGGGCTTTACGCCACGCGGCTAGGGTTCGTGATGAGATGCCGAGGTTGTCGGCAAGCTCTTCCGGGCTCCAGACCGTGAGCGCGTTATCGGGTATAGTCAGCATGTCCTGTTCCTCTTCTAGGAACAAATCCTAAATTTAGGAATGGTTGGCAAAAAAATTAGACAGTAGTGTCCAGGCCCGCAACATGGTCTTCAAAAAGCCAAGTGACGGGCACCTGCAGAGCTTCTGCAATCTTCCACGCTTCAGTGATGCGAGGGTCGGCTTTACCTGTGGCAATTGCGCTAATGCGGCTAGGGTGAAGCCCTGATTCTATGGCTAGACTATGCTGCGTCTGAGCTTTCATTGCTAGGGCCATTCGCATGTTTTTACTGAAGGTTTCCTTCTGCATCTCAGCGCCTCCTTTCGTTGGTATGCAACTAGCATATTCCTATTTTTTGGAATGTGCAACCTGAAACAGGAATTTTTTTTAGAAGTCTTGTAGACTGTTCCCATGACAGACATTAAAGACCTGCAATCCAAGGCAGAAGCCTTCAATGACCTGGTAAATCGAGAAATCAAGGTATGGATGGTTCGGCGCGGCGAAGACCTGTTGTCCCTAGCCGCAAAAACTGGCATCTCCAAGAGTAAACTCAGTCGATCTGTATATCGGTCAGAAGGCTCACTCCCCATTCGTGACCTCAAAATCATCAGTGCTGCACTCAACGTTGATATGACGGTCATTATCTCTGCTGCTGACAACGCAATGCGAGAAAAAGCAGCCACTCCCCTTACGGATGCCCAGCTGGCGGCGCAGATTTTGGCACGTGCCGAGGCGGCAACCCAGGCAGGCTACACGCTCGCTGCACATCCTGCAGACGACATTGTTACCGAGGACTCGGGGTGGGATGCATAATTGGCTCCCCAAATATGGCTGAGTCAGCGCTATTTAGTGAAGCAATTAATCGAACTATCAGGGGCTGGATGGACACCCGCGGAGAAAATCTGCTCACCCTTGCTGAGAAGACAGGTATCTCAAAAAGCAAACTCAGCAGAACTGTTTATCGGTCTGAGGGGTCTTTAACAATGCGAGACCTAAGCATCATCTGCAATGCGCTCGACGTAGACATACTCGACGTAATCAAGCCAAC
>NZ_CALJRY010000379.1 GCF_937976295.1 uncultured Rothia sp.
TCCACTAGGCGTCTTACCAGCGCCTTTACCGTAGTCTCTGCCACTATTCACTCAGCAAGATTAGGGGTTCACTCATTCATCAGGATAAAGACTAGGACACGTCTCCCTTACACCGATAATTAGGGGTAAATGTGCCTATTCGCCGCTCTCAGTCCAAAACACAGGACAAATTCCCGGGGAAGATTACACCGTTGAAAGTACAAGATCGTCTTAAAAAAATGTGGGGTTCAGACTTCGTCGTTAGGCGAAGCTGGCATCCTAAGGTACAGCGTGCCCTTTATTTTGGCGATTTTCTCGCCATTGTCATTGCGGTCGTCGCTGCGCATCTGATTCGTTTCGGGTGGGAGAATGCTGACCTGCCCTATGTGAATGTTTGGCCTATTAACGCCCTGGATGGCCGTATCCCCGCTATTGATTACATCTTTTTGGGTATTGGTCTGGTCGTTGGCTGGTGGTTTATTCTCCAGGTGAACGGCTCCCGTAGCCTGCGCATCATGGGTTTCGGTACTGAAGAGTACCGCCTCATCACTCGCGGTAGCACCTATTTCTTCTGTCTGCTGATTATTGTGGCGTTCTTCCTCAAGGTTGACGTCACCCGTATGTACTTGCTGATTGCTTACCCGTTGGGTCTGTTCCTTCTGCTCGTTGAGCGTTGGCTGATTCGTCAGGGTCTGGTGCGTTCGCGTACTCGCGGTCGTGCATTGACTCGCGTCATGATTATTTCTGATGTGACGACCGGTCAGCACCTGTACAAGAACCTGGAGGGTGTGGTTGCTTCCGGCCTGTCCCCCGCTGCGTTCTATCTGCCCGGTTTTACTCCCGGTACCACTGTTGCTGGCGCACCGATTCCGGTGCTTGGTTACAGCACTGCCCCGGCTGACATTATGGAGGCGATCCGCGAGAACGACATCCATATGGTCGCTATTTCTAATGGTCACCACTTGAGCCCGGATCAGGTTCGCCTGTTGGGTTGGAAGCTTGCTGACGCGCATATTTCGCTAATTATGGCTCCCGCGACGACCGATATTGCTGGTCCGCGTATGCACATGCAGCCGCTGAATGGTCTGCCGCTGGTGCACGTGTCGACTCCGCGTATTACCGGCCTGTCGGCGTTCTTCAAGCGCGCTATGGATGTTGTGTCTTCGGCTCTGGGTTTGATTCTGCTGTCTCCGCTGTTCCTGGTGGTGGCGCTGCTGGTCAAGCGTGATGGCGGCCCGGTCTTCTTCCTGCAGAACCGTGTGGGTCTGAACGGTGAACTGTTCAAGATGGTGAAGTTCCGTTCGATGCGTACTGACGCCGAAGAGGTTAAGAAGCGCCTCCTGGAGCAGAACGAGGGTAATGGCGTGCTCTTCAAGATGAAGGACGACCCGCGTATTACCCCGATTGGTAAGTTCATCCGTAAGTACTCGATTGATGAGCTGCCTCAGCTGTGGAACGTGTTCATTGGCGATATGTCGCTGGTGGGTCCGCGTCCTCCGCTGGTTGAGGAAGTTGAGCAGTACGAGGACATTGCGTACCGCCGCCTGCTGGTGAAGCCCGGTATTACCGGTCTGTGGCAGGTTTCGGGCCGTAGTGACCTTTCGTGGGAAGAGTCGGTTCGTCTGGATCTCTACTATGTTGAGAACTGGTCGCTTACCGGTGACCTCATTATTCTTCTGCGTACTGTCCGTGCGGTTTTCGCTAAGGAAGGCGCGTACTAGGAAGAGTTGAGGTTCTCCCGCTGGTATGTATGCCGTTTTTGAAGACGCTGTTCCTTTAAAGACGCTGCTCCGGCACAGGCAGCTTGGCATCATCCATTGATATAAACGCATAAGAAGGGGCGTGAATCCATTTCCGGTGGATTCACGCCCCTTCTTTGTACCTTCTGCCTAGTTCTTTGAGAGATGCTCTAGGATCGGGCGTTAGGTTGAAGGCGTACTGGGCGCCTCTGCCCTATTCGGCGATGAGTCGCGCAATGACTTCGGGGAGCATCTCCGCGACACGGGTTGCCGGGGCGGGGCCCAGCAGTGCATCCTTGACGCTTCCGGTGGCGCTGGCGCGTGCGGCTTCACCGTGCAGGTAGACTGCGAGCGCACCGATGGAGGCGAAGGTGCAGCCTTCCAGGGCTTCTCCGCGGGCTTCGAAGGCGGCTACAGTCTGGGCGAGCAGGGCGCCGTAGATGCCGGTGAGGGTGTCTCCGCTGCCTGCGGTGGCGAGCCAGGGGCTTCCTCCGGCAACGCTGTAGGTGGCGCCGTTGGGTGCCGCAATGAGCGTGTAACCGCCCTTGAGCATGACGGTGGCGCCGGAGAGTTCGGAAGCGGAACGGGCCCAGCGGAAGGGCTCTGCGTCGATGTCCTTGCGGCTGGGTACGATGGCGTCGCCCAGGTGCTTCTTCCAGGTTTCGGGGGTGAGCTCGTGCACGATGCGCAGGAATCGTTCGAGTTCTGCCGCGTGCGGGGTGAGAATCTTGTGGGGGCCGAGGTGCTTACCGGTTGCCATGTATTCTGCCGCCAGGTCACAGGCGCCGGCATCGAGGATGGCGGGTTCGGGCGAGTGGAGCAGGTAGCGGTTCTTGTCCAGCGAGTCGTAGCTGGAGCCGGAGCCGCCGGCCCACACGGTGACCCTCTGCAGGGCGGGTGCGCCGCTGAAGTAGACGGTTTCGGGGTTGTGGGCGATCATGAGCTGGCGCAGCTCGTGGGAGTTGGCACCGAAGCGGACCATGCCAACGCCGGTGTTGAGGGCTGCGCGCACGCTCATGAGGGCTGCGCCGGGGTATTCGAGGCTTCCGGTGAGCATGCCGAGCACGCCGCGGGTGTACTTGTGGGAGTGTTCGTCGGGGATTTCGATGAGTTCGCGGTAGTCTTCGCGGTCGAGAACACGCAGGGCGGGCTTGTGGGCGTCGAGGGCTTCGGGCACGCCCAGGTCGTAGAGTTTGATGTCTCCGGAGTGGACGCTGTGACTGGTGCCTGCCGGTAGCTTGTGACCGATGAAGGTGACGGTGCGGTCGGCGCGCAGGGAGGGTTCGTGCACGGTTCCGCGGTTGTTGTCGACTCCGGAGGGGGTGTCGACGGCGAGGACTGCGCCGAGCTTACCGTCGAGCTGTGCGGCTCGGAGTACGCCCAGGTATTCGCCGGCGCCACCGCGTACGGCGCCGCTGGAACCGGTTCCGAGGATGCCGTCGACGGTCAGGTCGTAGCTGGCAAGGTGTTCGAGGGCGCGTTCGGGGTCGAGTACTCGGGTGCCTTCGCCGCCTTCACGGGCGATGAGTTCGAGGTTCTTTTCGCTGGGGTCGAAGATGACTGCATCAACGCGGTGCCCCTTGGCGCTGAGGCGGGCGCCAGCGTAGATGGTGTCTGCGCCGTTGTTGCCCGGGCCGATAAGCAGCAGGATTTTGGCTTTGCCGTTACCGTGGAGTAGCTCCTGTGCTTCGGCGGCAACAGCGTCTGCGGCGCGTTGCATGAGGTAGCCGTCGTAGTCGGCGGCTTCGATGTAGGGCTTTTCTGCTTCGCGTACCTGGGAAGCAGTGTAGATGAGCTTCATTGCTGTCTCCTTGGGTGGCACCGTGCGGGCCTTAGGGGTCACCGGTTGTGGTGTTGATATGGCTCTGCGTTAGTTTTCGTTGGTGACGTTAGTTTTCGTCGGTGTCGTCGCCGGCGATGACGCTGAGTCGGTAGCTTTCGGGGTTGAACTTTTGCAGGTGCGCCAGTTCTGCGTCGCTGAGGTATTCGGCAGTTGCGATGGCGATGGCCATGGGTTCGTCGTGGGTCAGCGAGAGGTGGATGCGGTTGATGCCGAGTTCTTTGGCTCGGCGGGCAATGGTGCCTTCAATGATGAGGTAGGGCTGGCCGCTTTCGGCGGTGGCGACTTCGCAGTCTTGCCAGTTGAGTCCGGCGGGTGCTCCGAGTACTTTTGCGACGGCTTCTTTGGCGGCAAATCGTACGGCTTGGGAGCGTACATTCCGGGTGCGCTCGTTGGGGGTGAAGACGCGGCGGACGAAGGCGGGTGTTTCGGTGACAATTCGTTCGAATCGTTCAATATTGACAGTATCTACGCCGATTCCCATAATCATGAGCTGCACCTTTTACGTTGGGGGTGGTGACCGCGTCCTGTTTGCGGTTTCTCTTGTTTTAAGTCTAGCGAGATTCGCTTCTTTTAGGTGGGATGGCGGCAAATATGACGCATAGTTGCTGTCTGTTTCACAGCGTCTATTCTGTTGGTTAATCCACGAATAACCGCCTGGTTAAACGACAAGGGCGGTGGTTGAGTTCTTTAAGAACTCAACCACCGCCCTTTCGTTATCGCTGAGGCGATTTCCGAGGATTACTCTAGTGGATTATTCCAGAGGATTACTCCACGGTCACGGACTTTGCGAGGTTACGCGGCTGGTCAACGTCCAGGCCCTTAGCTTCTGCCAGTGCGCATGCGAAAATCTGCAGGGGCACGGTTGCCAGCAGGGGCTGCAGCAGCGAGGGGCATGCCGGAACGGTGATGAGGCGGTCTGCGTAGGGCTTGACGGCCTCGTCGCCTTCCTCGGCGATGACGATGGTGAAGGCGCCGCGAGCGCGCACTTCCTGGATGTTGGAGACGACCTTGCCGTGCAGGGAGTCGCGACCGTTTGCGGAGGGAACCACTACGATGACCGGCTGGCCTTCATCGATCAGTGCGATGGGGCCGTGCTTGAGCTCGCCTGCTGCGAAGCCTTCAGCGTGGATGTAGGTGATTTCCTTGAGCTTGAGTGCGCCTTCCATTGCGACGGGGAAGCCCACGTGGCGGCCGAGGAAGATCACGGAGGTGGCATCCTTCATTTCGACGCCCAGTTCCTTGACCTGCTCGTCGTTGTCGATGACCTTCTGGATCTTTGCGGGCATCTGCTGCAGCTCGGCGAGGATCGAAGCAATTTCGTCCTTGTACTTGTTGCCGCGCAGCTGTGCCAGGTACAGGCCGAGCAGGTATGCTGCGGTGATCTGTGCCAGGAATGCCTTGGTGGATGCCACTGCGATTTCGGGGCCTGCGTGGGTGTACAGCGCAGCGTCGGATTCGCGGGGCAGGGTCGAACCGTGGGTGTTGCAGATGGAGATTACCTTTGCGCCCTGTTCGCGTGCGTGGCGCACTGCCATCAGGGTGTCCATGGTTTCGCCGGACTGCGAGAGTGCCACGATGAGGGTCTTCTCGTTCACGATGGGGTCGCGGTAGCGGAACTCGTGTGCGAGCTCAACCTCGGTGGGGATGCGGCACCAGTGCTCGATGGCGTAGCGTGCCACCTGGCCTGCGTATGCTGCGGTACCACATGCGACGACGATGATCTTGTCGATCGAGCGCAACACCGAGTCGTCGATGTTCAGCTCGTCGAGGGTGAGGTTACCGTTTTCATCGAGGCGGCCCATGAGGGTCTGCTCTACCGCTGCGGGCTGCTCGTGGATTTCCTTCTCCATGAAGGAGTTGAAGCCGCCCTTTTCAGCTGCTGCTGCGTCCCATTCGATGTGGAAGGGTTTGCCCTCTGCGGGGTTGCCTTCGAAGTCGATGATGGAGTAGTCGGAGCCGGTGATGGTCACAATCTGGTCCTGACCCATCTCGACGGCTTCCTTGGTGTAGTCAATGAACGCGGAGACATCCGAGCCGAGGAAGTTCTCGTTCTCGCCCAGGCCGATGACCAGCGGGGAGTTGCGGCGGGTTGCCACAACGCGGTCCGGGTGGTCGGCGTGGATAGCCAGGATGGTGAACGCACCTTCCAGGCGGTTGGATGCAACGCGTACTGCCTCGGTGAGGTCACCGGTGCCGAGCTTGTTGTAGATGCTTGCGATGGTTGCTGCAGCTACCTCGGTGTCGGTCTGAGATGCGAACTCTACGCCTTCGGCGAGCAGTTCGGCACGCAGTTCTGCGAAGTTTTCGATAATACCGTTGTGTACGACGGCGAGGCGGCCGTTGTCGACAACGTGGGGGTGAGCGTTGTTGTCGGTGGGTCCACCGTGGGTTGCCCAACGGGTGTGACCGATACCAATCTGAGAGTCCGGCAGGGGGTGTTCCTTGACCTCGTTTTCAAGGTTCAGGAGCTTACCGGCCTTCTTACGGAATACGATGCCGTCGGGGCACACGAGTGCCACGCCAGCAGAGTCATAGCCGCGGTATTCCTGGCGGCGCAGACCTTCGAGGACCACATCGTATGCGTTGTGGTCAAACTTGTTACCGTCCGGAGCAGTGTCCAGACCTACATATCCTACGATTCCACACATGCTATAAGTTTATCCCACAAGTATCCGAATATGCGCACGGTGAAATACCGTTATACGTCACGTTCGCTGTGGCTTTTCCTGCCTTTTCGGTTTTTACCCTTTTCTTCTCATACATTTATTTCTTGAAACAAACCGTGAGGGTGGATATTTTCCCCGCGGGCTGAAAGTTCGTACACTTAGATAAATGAGCACCGCACCGTATTTTTCTGGCGATGACCGCTTCATGCATCTTGACCGTTCCCGTTGGTCACACCTAGCCGATGAGATTTCTGTTCCCCTCAGCGCTGAGGAAATTGAGTCTCTTCGAGGTCTGGGTGAAACTGTCGACCTTGAAGAGGTGCAGCGTATTTATCTGCCGGTTTCTCGACTCCTGAATCTGTATGTGACTGCCGCTTCTTCGCTGAACCATATGACGAATGATTTTCTGCATGTGTCTCAGCGCCGCGTGCCGTTCATTATTGGTGTGGCGGGTTCTGTTGCGGTGGGTAAGTCGACGAC
>NZ_CALJRY010000380.1 GCF_937976295.1 uncultured Rothia sp.
GTGAAAAAAGGGACCAACCACCTCTTTTTTCGCGTGCGAGACTTCCGGACTTTCTCGCAGCCACCCCGAAAGGGAGTAATTCACTCTCCTTTACTCCTCTCACCGATTAAAAAGGAATGTGCATGTCCACCTCTGAGGCACCTCACGCCCCGAACTCCGCACCCGCATCGGGATTTTCTGCGAAGTTTTCTCACACTCTGCGCTCCCTGGAGGCGGCGCAGAAGCCCGGCATCGGCGTTCCCGCCTACACCCGCTGGGTCAACCGCCGAGTAGCGCGCTACTTCGCTGCGGCAGCTGTCGCGCTGGGCATCACCCCCAACGGCGTCACCGCTATTTCCGCTGCATGTTCCGCGGCAGGCATCATCGTTCTGATTACCTGCCCGCCCAGCGTTGGTGTAGGTATCTGCGTTGCCCTGCTTTTCGCTCTCGGTTACGGCCTGGACTCCGCTGACGGCCAGGTTGCTCGCGTGACCGGTGCGTCCTCCCCCGCCGGTGAGTGGCTCGACCACGTGGTCGACTCCATCCGCGTGCCCTCCGTGCACATGGCAACCCTGCTCTCCTTCCTGCTGTACCCGGCGCACTACTCCTTTACCGGTTCCAGCGCATTCAACGGCTGGATCATCGCGATGCCCATGATTTTCACCGCGCTGACCGCCGGTCACTTCATGAGCCAGATTCTTGCTGAGCAACTGCGCAACAACCGCAAGACCGCAGCTCCCCCGACCGGTGGTCCCCTGCGTTCCTTCATCAACCTGCACATGGACGCTGGCACCCTCTGCTGGATCTACATTTTCCTCGGTTTCGGCCCCGTATTCGTCATCGTCTACGCGCTGCTTCTGCTGGCTAATGCCGCAACCGTCCTGCTGTCCATGCGTCGCAAGTACGTTAGCCTCGCGACCCCCGCTGAGTAAGGAGAATCCCAATGATGCACTTCACCTCTCGCAACCCCGCTGTTTCAGCCGTTATCGCAACCAACGGCAAGCGTCCCGAACTGCTGCGCGTGGCGGTGCGCTCCATCCTTGAGCAGAGCTACCGTGGCTTCGTTGAAGTTGTCGTCGTCTTTGACCGCGTTGAGCCCGACCGCCTCGAAGATATTGAGGTCGGCGAAAACCGTGCCCTGAAGATTGTCTCCAATACCCGCTCCGGCGGTCTAGCTGGCGGCCGTAACAGCGGCATCATCGCTTCCAGCGGTGAGATGATTGGCTTCTGCGATGACGACGACTACTGGATGCCTTCCAAGCTCACCCAGCAGGTCGCTCTCTGGCGCGAAAACCCCGAAGCAGCCGCTATCTCTTCGGGTATTACCGTCCGCTCCGGCGGTCAGGACATCGTGCGCCTGGCACCCGAGCGCGCAACCTTCGCAGACTTCCTGCGTTCACGCATTACCGAAATTCACCCCTCCGCCATGCTGTACTCCCGCGAGGATTTGCTCGGCGTTGACGGTAAGCCCGCCCGCATCGGCCTGGTCGATGAGGAGCTGCCCGCCGCCTACGGTGAAGACTACGACCTGTTGCTGCGCGCAACCCGCCACGGCGATGTGCTGAGTGTACCCGAGCCGCTGATTCTGGTGCTCTGGGACCGCCCCTCCTTCTTCTCCGGTAAGTGGCAGTCCATGGTTGACGGCCTGAGCTACATTCTGCGTAAGTTCCCTGAATTTGAGCAGGATCCCAAGGGCCTGGCACGTATTGCCGGTCAGATTGCGTACGCTCAGGCATCGCTGGGTAATAACAAGGAGGCGCGCGCCTACGCTCGCGCGGCTCTGCGCCGCGATCCCAAGCAGCTTCGTGCTTGGGCAGCGTATGTTGTGTCCACCGGCATTATTAAGCCCGCTACTCTTCTTGATCTCGTCCAGAAGACCGGTCGAGGTCTCTAACCAGGTATCGCACAGACATGGTTTCCTCTTCCGTTCTTTCCCCTCCGGGTACTTCGCCTGCGGCGCTGAAGGATTCCGCCGGGTCGGCTAATACTCCGCCCAGCGGTATTCTGCGTGCCCGCGCGCGCAACCGCCCGGTATCTACGGCGCAGAAGAAGCTCCCCGCGTGGCCTCTGCTGGCGTTGCTGTACGGCTTCCCGGCGCTGTGGGCTTTGGGTGTGCTTCAGATTGCGCCGCTGGTACTGGCAGCGATCATGCTTTTTTACCTCATTATTCGAGGTAATGTGCGTGTGCCCGGTTCCCTGTGGGTGTGGGGTGCATTCTGCGTGTGGGTTGTTGTTGCGGCACTTGCGCTAACCCGCTCCACCGACATCATTGGTTGGGGTCTGCGCTTTGTAAATATTCTCAGCGCCGGTATTTACGCCCTGTACTACTACAACGCGCGTTCTTCTATTAGCCTCAATAGGTTGCTGGGTGGTCTGGCTACCCTGTGGGTGACCCTCATTGTTCTGGGTTACGGCGGTGTTCTCTTCCCCGAGTTCCGTCTGCGTACGCCAATGAGCTTCATCATGCCTTCTGGTTTTATGCAGAACCCGCTGGTGCGTGACTACATGCTTCCTCCCCTGGCTGAGGTTCAGCGTCCTTGGGGCGCACCCGAGGCGTATATTCGACCCTCCGCGCCGTTCCCCTACGCGAATAGTTGGGGTCTGGCGTACACCCTGCTCACCCCGGTGATGCTGGCGTGCTTGCTTCGCCTGCGTTCCATCTGGCTGCGTATTGCGTTGCTGATTGGCATGGCGCTTTCTACCGTGCCGGCAATTGCGACCAGTAACCGCGGCATGTTCATTGGTTTGGGTATCAGCGCAGCGTACGTACTGCTGCGTCAGTTCCTTGCGGCTAATTGGCGTGCTGTGGGTATGGGTGTTGCGGCGATTGCGGCTGTGGTTGTGGCGCTCTTTGCGTCGGGCACCGTGGATAACATTCTGGGTCGTCAGGACTACTCGGACTCCACCGGTGGCCGTGCGGCGCTCTACCGCGCCACCTGGAAGGCAACCTTGGAGTCCCCGATTATCGGTTACGGCACTCCGCGCATGGAACCGAGCATTGGCGTGTCAATGGGTACCCAGGGGTACCTGTGGACTCTGATGTTCTGCTTCGGCTTCGTGGGTCTGGCGCTGTTCGCACTCTTCATGGTGTGCACTGT
>NZ_CALJRY010000381.1 GCF_937976295.1 uncultured Rothia sp.
TGTCCGCTCATCGAGGAGTTTCAGGGCTCAAAGATGAGTTCAATATGACTTTGTGAGCGTGGTGAGAATGAAAAATCTATTTTCCTCTATACTCTGGTCCTTCCGCCTAGCCTGGAAAACCTGTCCCGCGACCCTAGTGAGCACTGCCCTATCGCTAGCCATCATCGCCTGCATTCCCTTGAGCCAGTCCCTGCTGATCGGTAATACAGTATCAGCCTTGAGCGGTTCAAATGGTGGCGCAGCATGGATTTATATTATTGCTCTTGCCCTTGTTGTCGGAATTAATATCATTGCTCAACGCTGGGTAAGAAGTAACATGCTTATCCTCAAATCAAAGATGAACTATCGGGTTCACCGCATGTTAAATAACAGGTTATCTACATTTCCGTTATCTGATATAGGTAGCACAAAATCACAGGAAGATATACGTGCTGCTAGAGAGGCGATATCGAAACAGGAATTGCAGGTTCACACCATGTCAGTTATGACACTGGTGAGTTCCTTTGCGATGGTTTTCCTCCTCTGTTTTAATATTGCGAACGTCAGCATTGTGGCAGCAATTTTTGCGGCGCTGTGTTCACTACCCCTATCTATTGCAATGGTAATCCTCGCTAAACGTGATTACGCAATATACACCCTAATGTACGAGGACTATCGGGTAGAGAACTACTATCTAGACAATCTGATGGCTCAAAGTCGCGCCCAAGAACTTCACCTCATGAGAGCCTCCCGATTTTTCTCGCAACGCGTAGCGTCCTGGCGACGCCGGGCAGCCGGTAGGGAATTGAGCCTTGAAAGTGTTAGAGGAATCATCTCCATAGTTGCAGGGCTACTCTGCTCTGTCTTACTTTTTGCGTCCCTGTACTTCCTTGTGGATTCAGGCGCCGATATATCGTATGTGGCCGGATCGCTGATTGGAATCATTGCCTGTGTTAACGCGACCCAAGAGGTGGGATATTCATTCGGCCAGATTATTAATGGAGCATTATCTGTTCAGCAATTCCGAAGGGTATGCGACTCTGATACTTACGACCATGCTTCTGAGATAAAAACTTCTAACCCTAACCATGAAAATATTTCAAAAATTATATGCAAAGATGTATCCGTTCAGTATGAGGGCGCGTCGTCTTTTGCGCTTAAAGATATTAATCTTGAGTTGATAAATAATCAAATGATTGCAGTAGTTGGTGCCTCGGGCGCGGGAAAAACAACGCTAATAAATGCAATTCTTGGAATTACACCAATTGCCCAGGGGAGCATAACGTATAAGGGTGCTTCTTCTGAGAGTAAATACAACATGTTGGCGAATGTTGGTTTGGTGAGTCAAGACTACGGCCGTTATGAACTGACTGTGCGTGAAAATCTTCTTCTGGGTTTGTCGCAGGAGGCGGTTGAGCGTCTTGGTGATGCTGATTTGTGGTCGGCTTTGTCGGTGGCTTGTGCTGATGATTTTGTGCGTGGTCTTGAGGGTGGTTTGGATGCTCAGTTGGGTGAGTCGTTTGGTGGTGTTGGTCTTTCGGGTGGTCAGTGGCAGCGTTTGGCGTTGGCGCGTGTGGTTCTTCGGGATGCGCCGGTGTGGGTGTTGGATGAGCCGACGAGTGCTGTGGATGCTGAGACTGAGGAGGAGATTTTTGCTCGGTTGAAGGTGGCTGCTGTGGGGCGTTTGGTGGTGTTGGTGTCTCATCGTGCGTGGACGTTGCGTGGTGTTGATTCTGTGGTGGTGTTGGATGGTGGGTGTGTGGTGGAGCAAGGAACCTACCAAGACCTAACGACCGACCCTACATCACGCTTCAGGAAGCTCTTCGCCTCCCAACTGGAGGGGAAATAACCTCGCAACATACCCACACAACGTAGAGTTAAAGCATGGAACGTATTGAATCTCCCGTCTACCGCAGGCTCGGCAACTCCGGCCTCGTCGTACCCAGCGTCGGCATCGGCTGCAACAACCTCGGCCGCCCCGGCACCCCCACCCGCACCCAAGAAGGCACCAACGAAGTCATCGCCGCCGCAGTCGACGCCGGCATCAGCTTCTTCGACATCGCCGACCTCTACGGCGCCGAACCCGGCCTCTCCGAAACCATGTTCGGCACCGCCCTCACCCAGCTCGGCCTCGACCGCGACGAACTGACCATCGTCACCAAATTCGGTCTGCCCGTTGGCAACCTCAACGGCAACGACCGCAACGCCCGCGGATCCCGCCGCTACATCATGCGCGCCGTCGAAGGGTCCCTCCGCCGCCTCGGCACCGACTACATCGACCTGTACTTCTACCACAGCCCCGACCCCAACACCCCCATCGAAGAAACCCTCAGCGCCCTCGACCAGCTCGTACGCGACGGCAAAGTCCGCTACCTGGGCCACTCCAACTTCTCCGGCTGGCAGCTCGCCCACGCCGAACACTGCGCCCGCGAACTCGGCACCGAACGGTTCATCGCCGCAGAAAACCACTACAGCCTGCTCGACCGCCGCGCAGAACTCGAAATCCTGCCCGCCGCACAGCACTTCGGCTTGGGTGTGCTACCGTACTTCCCGCTCGCCAACGGCCTGCTGACCGGCAAGTACCGCCGCGACAACATTCCCGCCGGTTCGCGCCTGTCCCACTCCAAGAAGAACGTGCTCGACGCCGCCAACTGGGACCAGCTCGAAGCCTTCCACAGCTTCTGCACCGAGCGCGGCATCACCGAGGTGCAGGCGGCGTTCTCCTGGCTCGCACAGCAGTCGCCGGTCACCTCCGTCATTGCCGGTGCGACCAGCGCCGAACAGGTACGCGCCAACGCACAGGCCGCCTGCCTGCGCTTCGACGCTGAGGACCTCGCCGCCCTGGACGCCATCTTCCCGGCACCCGAGAAGATCGCGCTGTTCTAAACGTCTAAACGCGGGCTCCCTCTCAAAGGGCGCTCAGACGGTCGCACATGGCCGCCGTAAAATACGCTGAAAAATGTCCGCGGTGAGAAATAAATATCACCCGCCGAACGTTTTCGCTAGGATTAGGTGAGGTGCGTCTAACCTGACGCACCTCACCTAGCCCACTGACAGGGCTGAAAAACCACCAATGTCGGTGTAATCTCACCTACCCCCTCGGCATCAAAGGACACCATGAGCGCACAGAGCACCGCCTCCACCCTGCCCCCTCTGGGCACCGGGAAGCACAGCCGATACCTTGGCATCATTGCACTCATCGCCACCTTCGGCGGTCTGCTCTTCGGCTACGACACCGGAGTGATTAACGGCGCGCTCGAACCCATGAGCCGCGAACTCGGCATGGACTCCACCGCCCAAGGCTGGGTCACCGGATCGCTCGCCTTCGCGGCGGCTATTGGCGCGCTCACATGCGGTCGTATCTCCGACCGGTACGGCCGCCGAACCACCATCATTGGACTGTCCACCATCTTCTTCATTGGTGCCCTGGCGTGCGTCTTCGCACCCAACGTCGCCGTGCTCATCACCGGACGAACCCTGCTCGGCCTGGCGGTCGGTGGCGCCTCCGCCGTGGTGCCCGTATTCCTCGCAGAGCTCGCACCCTACGAAATTCGCGGTTCCCTCTCCGGCCGCAACGAACTCATGGTCGTGGGCGGTCAGCTTGCCGCGTTCATCGTGAACGCCCTCATCGGCAACCTGTGGGGCGAGCACGACGGCGTGTGGCGCTGGATGTTCGCCATCTGCACCCTGCCCGCCATCGGCCTGTTCGTCGGCATGCTGCGTGTGCCCGAATCGCCGCGCTGGCTGCTGCGCGTCGGCAAGCGTGAGCAGGCGCTGGAGGTTATGAAGCGCATCCGCTCCACCGAGCGTGCCGAAGCTGAGATTGCCGACATTGAACGCACCCTGCAGGCGGAAACCACCTCCCAGAACAATGCGGCAGGCAAGGAAAGTGTGGGCGTGCGCGGCTGGTTCGTGCGCATCCTGCTCGTCGGTATTCTGGTCGGCGCGGGCCAGCAGCTGACCGGCATCAACTCGATCATGTACTACGGCATTAAGGTGCTCAAGGAAGCCGGTTTCAGCGAATCCGCGGCGCTCATTGCGAACATTGCGCCGGGCACGATCGCGGTGCTCGGCTCCATCCTGTCGCTGCGTCTGATGGAGCGTGTGCCGCGCCGAGTCATGGTCATTACCGGCTATAGTTCGACCGCGTTTTTCCACGTGCTGATTGCGGGCGCGTCCATGCTGCTACCCGCCGATAACGCGGCGCGCCCCTGGATTCTGCTGGTGCTCATCGTCTGCTTTGTGGGCGCGATGCAGACCTGCCTGAACGTGTCGACGTGGGTGATTATGAGCGAGCTGTTCCCGCTGCGTGTGCGTGCGGCGGGTATGGGTATTTCGGCGTTTAGCGGCTGGATGATGAACGGTGTGCTGTCGCTGGCGTTCCCCGTGATTCTGGGTGCGGTCGGTCTGACCGGCTCCTTCATCGGCTTTGCCGTGGTGAACGTGATTATTGCGCTGCTGATGTTCCGCAACCTGCCGGAGACTCGCGGCGTGAGCCTGGAGCAGGTGGAGCGCGGCGTGATGGACGGTAGCATCTACCCCTCCGCACGCGGGCGCTAAACCCGGCGGTTTTTAGGCAAGAATGAGGCGGGCGGCACCTCCCCGGTGGAGGCTCCGCCCGCCGCCTTGCGTTATGCGTTGAAAGACTAGTCTGCAGGGTTCTCTGCGAGGAACTCGTCGAAGCCGATGCGGTAACCGTCATCTTCGGCGCGTGCCTTGCGAAGAGCCTCAATGTCGAGGAGCTCTTCGTACTCTTCCAGTAGCTTCAAATCTTCGTAGGAGATGAGCGCGGCAACAGTCTTACCGTTGCGGCTGATGAGGGGACGTTCGCCGGAGAACACGGCTTCGTTGACTTTGGTTCCGAGGTTGTCGCGGAGTTCTTTAAGAGTCGTGACATTGGAACGAGTCCGGTGAGTGGTGACAGTCATGACTGGTTCCTTTCTGGGGTTTGTTCGTTAGCTCCGAGGATAGTTCTTGTGCTGGTTCCGTTCAAGAAGCTACAGGGTGAAGAAGGGTACAGGGCGCGAGTAGGGAATTACCGCATTCTGTACACCATTGCTAACGGGGCGTTTTTTCCTGCATAACGGACCCTCTTAACGATAGAATGAGGTACGGAACACTAAAAACTCGCCTAGTCAGAAATAATATCTAAGACATGACCTGTTGAGTTAGACAGTTTCCGGTGTTATGTATCGATGAAGACATAGGACCGATAGCGGGACGCCACGAGGTGACCCGCTGAAAGGAGGGTGTCATGAACGCCCTACATGCTAATTCTTATAACTGTTCGCAGCTAGTTTGGGCTGCATATAAGAGCACGGATCCTAACGTGGACCTCGACTCTGACGGTGGCCCCGGCGTATACCCGACAGACATCAAGAAATCACACTGGGTGCATCACTACGAAACCAGGTGGTAGCAATGACCACATCCCGTTTTTCAGGAAGCCTGCGTCTGGGACTTATCGGCGCCCTCCTCCTGTCAGGCTGTAGTGCGACCATCCCAGTAACAAACGACCCCCGCAAAGCCCTCGACGAAAGCAGCGTCGCCATATCCATTGCAGGCGACTCAAGATACCTGCCGCATGCTGGAGGAGGCGTAGCATTCTACAACTCAGAAACCCAAAAATGGTCAAGAATCAAAAATGTTGGGGTTCGAAACTCGCCAATTAAATATAAAGATAAAAACCTATATTTCACAGATACAAATTC
>NZ_CALJRY010000382.1 GCF_937976295.1 uncultured Rothia sp.
CGGCTTCAACCGCGGTCCGGGTCGTCCCGGCCCCGGCGGTCGCGGCAATGCACAGGGTGCATTCGGCCGCGGTGGCTCCAAGCGTAAGGGCCGCAAGTCCAAGGCAGCTCGCCGCCATGAGCAGGAGCAGCTGAACGCACCGGCACCCGGTGGCGTGGTTGTTCCTCGCGGCGACGGCTCGACCGAGATTCGTCTGCGCCGCGGCGCGTCCATCATGGACTTCGCTGAGAAGATTGGCGCAAACCCGGCATCGCTGATTACGGTTCTCTTCCACATGGGTGAGATGGCTACCCAGACTCAGTCCCTGGACGAGGAGACCTTCGAGCTGCTGGGTGCCGAACTGGGTTACGTCATCAAGATTGTTTCCCCGGAGGATGAGGAGCGCGAGCTGCTCGAGTCCTTCGACATCAACCTCGAAGCCGAAGCAGAAGCTGAGGGCGAGGATGTTCTGGAGGTTCGTCCCCCGGTCGTTACCGTCATGGGTCACGTTGACCACGGTAAGACCCGCCTGCTGGACGCTATCCGTAACACCAACGTCATTGAGGGTGAGGCCGGCGGCATTACCCAGCACATTGGTGCATACCAGGTCCACACCACCGTTGAGGGTGAAGACCGCGCGATTACCTTCATCGATACCCCCGGTCACGAGGCGTTCACCGCTATGCGTGCCCGTGGTGCGAAGGTTACCGACGTGGCAATCCTCGTGGTCGCAGCGGATGACGGCGTTATGCCTCAGACCGTTGAGGCGCTGAACCACGCACAGGCAGCTAACGTGCCGATCGTGGTTGCTGTGAACAAGATCGATAAGGAAGGTGCGTCCCCGGACAAGATCCGTGGCCAGCTCACCGAGTACGGTCTGATTCCCGAAGAGTACGGTGGCGACACCATGTTCGTGGACGTCTCCGCTCGCAACGGCACCAACATTGACGAGCTGCTTGAGGCTGTCACTCTGACCGCTGACGTGCTCGAACTGACCGCTAACCCGAACAAGGAAGCACGCGGCGTTGCTATTGAAGCAAACCTGGATAAGGGCCGCGGTGCGGTTTGTACCGTCCTGGTTCAGTCCGGTACCCTGCGCGTCGGTGACGCTATCGTTGCCGGTGTTGCTCACGGTCGCGTTCGTGCAATGTTCGATGAGAACGGTCAGGCTGTGAAGGAAGCTGGCCCGTCCCGCCCCGTTCAGGTGCTGGGTCTGTCCACCGTTCCTCGTGCAGGCGACACCTTCCTCTCCACCGAGGAGGAGCGTACCGCTCGTCAGATCGCTGAGAAGCGTGAGGCTGCTGATCGTAACGCTCAGCTGGCTAAGCGTCGTAAGCGCGTGACCCTCGAGTCCTTCGACGCCGCCGTGGCCGAGGGCAAGATGGACACCCTGAACCTGATCATCAAGGGTGACGTCTCCGGTGCTGTGGAAGCACTGGAAGAGTCCCTGATGAAGATCGACGCCGGTGGCGACGAGGTTCAGCTGCGCGTCATCCACCGCGGTGTGGGTGCTATTACCCAGAACGACGTGAACCTGGCTACCGTGGACAACGCGGTCATCATCGGCTTCAACGTCCGCCCGGCAGAGCGCGTTGCAGAACTTGCCGACCGCGAAGGCGTCGAGATGAAGTTCTACTCGGTCATCTACCGTGCGATTGAGGAAATTGAGCAGGCCGTCAAGGGTATGCTCAAGCCCGAGTACGAGGAAGTGGAGCTCGGCTCCGCAGAGATCCGCGAGGTCTTCCGCTCCTCCAAGTGGGGCAACATCGCAGGTTCGATCGTCAAGAACGGCATCATCAAGCGCAACGCCAAGGCACGCCTGGTGCGCGATGGTTCCGTGGTGGCAGACAACCTCACCATCGAGTCGCTGCGTCGCTTCAAGGACGACGCTACCGAGGTTCGCGAAGGTTTCGAGTGTGGTATTGGCCTCGGCTCCTTCAACGACATCAAGGAAGGCGACATTATCGAGACTTGGGAGATGCGCGAAAAGCCGCGTGTCTAAGACTCACACGCTGATGCGCCCGTCACCCGCTAGTGTTCCCGCACCCGCAGGCTTCTAAAACTTAGAGCCTGCGGGGCGGATGCTGGCGGGGCGGGCGCTTCCGCATTACCTGGAACGCTTCCAAAGAAGCACCTCGAGTGCCCACGGAGGTGTCACGACAATTCAAGGAGAAACACATGGCTGATGCAGCCCGCGCGGCACGACTTGCCGACCGCATCAAGGTAATTGTGGCGAAGGCGCTGGAGCGTCGTGTTAAGGATCCCCGCCTCGGTTTTGTGACCATTACCGATGCCCGCGTGACCAACGACCTGCAGCACGCAACCCTCTACTACACCGTGTTCGGCTCCGAAGAGGACGCCGCAAACACCAAGAAGGCGCTGGAATCCGCTAAGGGTATTCTGCGCTCCGAGGTGGGTAAGAACATTACCGCCCGCCTGACCCCCACCCTGACTTTCGTTGCTGACGAGGTTCCCGAGAACGCCTTCCACATTGAGGCGCTTCTGCGCGAGACCCGCGAGCGCGACGCCGCCCTGGCTGCTGCAGCTGAGGGCGCGGAGTACGCTGGTGAGGCTGACCCCTACAAGAAGGATGAGCCTGCCGAGGGTGAGGACGCCTAAGTGGCGAAGAAGCAACCTCAGGGCCCGTCCGGCCTGATGGTCATTGATAAGCCCGCCGGGATGAGTAGTCACGACGCAGTCTCTCAGATGCGTCGTATTGCTGGCACCCGGCGGGTTGGTCATGCCGGTACGCTGGACCCTGCCGCGACCGGCGTGCTGATTTTGGGCATTAATAAGGCGACCAAGCTGCTGACCTACCTGGTCGGTCAGGATAAAACCTATGACGCGACGATTCGCCTGGGCATTGAGACGCTGACTGAGGACGCCGAGGGTGAGCACACCGCCGCGCATCCGGATGCCGTTGAGGCGCTGACCGGTATGGACGCCGAGCGGATGCGTGCGCGCATCCTGGAGGCTGTGGCGCAGCTGAGCGGCGATATTCTGCAGGTTCCTTCTGCGGTGTCTGCTATCAAGATCAACGGTGTTCGCTCGTATGCGCGTGTGCGTAGCGGCGAGCAGGTTGAGTTGGCGGCGCGTCCGGTGACGATTAGCGAGTTCACGGTGCATTCTGTGACTGCCGGTTTTGCCGAGTACGTGATTGAGGACCCCGAGAACGAGGGCGAGCACATGGCAACTTCGGTTCCCGTGATTGACTGCGATGTGACGGTTTCGTGCTCTTCGGGTACCTACATTCGTGCCCTGGCGCGTGATTTGGGCAAGATTCTGGGCACCGGCGGCCACCTGACGGCTCTTCGCCGTACTCGTGTGGGTGCCGTGGTGCTTGAGGACGCCGCTGATTTGGTGCAGTTGAAGCAGCGCCGTGAAGAGTCAGCACAGCTGGAAGACCTGCCGCTGCTTCCCCTGGAGGAGGCGGCACGCCGCATCTTTGGTGCGCGTGAGCTCTCTGCCGCGGAGGCGAGCGATATTTCCTACGGGCGCCGTATTAGCCCCAGCGGTGACGGCTCCGTGGTGAAGCGTTCCGTGCACGCGAGCGCGGATGAGTCCGGCGCTGTGCAACATGCCAGCGTTGAGGGTATTGTGGCGGGCTTCGCCCCGGACGGTACCCTGGTTGCCCTGTTGGAGAATAAGAAGCAGCGCGGGAAGGTTCAGGCCGCCCCGGTGCTGGTTTTTGAGGCGAATCGTTCCTTCAACTAGGCGTTGAGGGCTTATGATGGGCGAAGAGGGTTCGGTGTTTGCACCTGCTTACACCTGATTTGTTCAGCGCCCTATCGAATGTGCACCCTATCGAATGTGCGCCCCCATTCATTCAACACGCTAACGTAACCCCTAAACACACATGACTACTCGTGCGGGTGCCGCCCGGCCCTGCTGAAGGAGAGAAGATGAGCGAGAACCAGAGCTCCGCTAATAAGGCGAGTGAGCCTCGTACCGCGCCGGTACCCCGCGTAGAGTCTGCGCAGGCTGAAGCTACCGCAACCGGGGCTGCTGCGACCGGAGCTGCTACTCAGCGCGGTGCCGCGAAGGCTTCCGGTGCTAAGAGTGCTGAGCCTATTTCTGCGGCGAAGGCAGCCGAGGGCGTTCGCGTAGCCGCACCGGCGTCCGGCGATAAGGCGTCGAAGAAGGCAGATAAGAAGGCTGAGAAGAAGACAACCCGTGAGGCGTTTGCCCGTCCCAAGAGCATTGAGGAGGAGGCTAAGCCTCAGAACCGTGCGGCGTTCCGTGCGGCGGTGGCGCTGTACGGTCTGTGCATGATTGCGTACGGTGTGTGGCAGGTTCTGGGTGGTGTCCGCGTTATTCCGGATGCGCCTGCAGATTTTGCGAACCCCTCGGTGCAGTCGAACTACGCGTTCTTCGCGGCAATCTATGTGGGTGTGGGCCTGTCCTTCGTGTTCATTGCCTTGAAGTTCAAGTGGGTGAATATGCTCGCGTTCTCCTGCCTGGTGGTTTTCCTGGGCGGTGTGGGTCGTATTCTGTCGTGGGCGTTCTTCGGCACCCCGCACTGGTCGCTGATTGTGCTGATGGTGACTGAGCTTGTGATTCCTCCGTGCCTGCTGGTGTGGTACGGCTGGATTAACAAGTCCAATAAGATTCGCCAGGAGATGCTGAAGGCTTCTCGTAACCAGGCTCGTAAGTAGTCGTTACGCCCGGGAAGGTTCCTGCCGTACGGTGGGATGCCTGCCCGGGCCTTCTTATGGGCGAGTTTGCTGGTGGGTGGGGCTTGGGCTGTGAGTGGGGCTCTGC
>NZ_CALJRY010000383.1 GCF_937976295.1 uncultured Rothia sp.
TTCTGATTGAATACTGCTTCCAGATAATCGGCAATAATCTTAGCGTTGCCGGTCAGCTCAGATGCCATAGCAAAACCTTTCAGTTACTTATGGAAAAGATGAAAATCATTCTAGCATAAGGGGGTACTTACCTGAGAGGGGCATAAGTTAGGCGTCGGTGCCCGTTCTGCGCTTACTTCCTGGATATTTCCACTCGTAGCAGCGCTACAGCTATGGGTAAAAATGCAGGTAATTAACCTTATCAAGTTGCTGATTGGTAAATGTTTCACGTGAAACCTGAGACAAGAAGGGGTGACACCGCATGGTGCCACCCCTTCTTGCTTTCAGACTATGAGCGAACACTAGACCCGCGTGCAGTACGCGGCTAATGCCCGAGAATAAAAGCTATTACGCCTCGTGGCGCTCACGGTACATGCCCAGCGGGCCCGCATCCGCGTACGCCTGAGCGTCGTTGTAACGGTACAGGCGCGGCGGGCGGTGACGGGTGCCCTCCACACGGCGGCCGGTGTCAATAATCGACTTCGACGCCGCAATCTGGCGGCGGAAGTTCGCCGGATCCAGGGTACGACCCAGAATCGCCTCGTACACCTCACGCAGCTGCGCCAGAGTGAACTCCTCACCCAAGAAAGAGTGCGCAATACGCGAATACTCGACCTTGTTCTGCAGACGGTAAAGCGCGTACTCAATGATTTCGTTGTGGTCGAAGGCGAGCTCGGGCAGCTCATCCACCGGGAACCAGCGGATGTTCTCGTGCACGCGAGTGTTCGCAACCTCGGTGGCGGGAATCGACGCCCAGTACACAACAGAGACCACGCGCTCGTGATCAGTGCCGGGTGCCGGGTCAGGCTCGCCCACAACGCGGGCGGCACGCGCCTCGGGAGTGCGCAGAACGTCACCGAATGCGTAGAGCTGCTCCAGGTAGCCGGGCTGCAGGTTGGTTGCACGCTTCAGTGTCGAAGCCGCAGCCTCTTCGAGGGAAAGATTCGGGTTGAGCGGGCCGCCGGGCAGCGCCCACTGGCCCTTATAGGGCTCGCGGAGGCGGCGAACCAGCGGCAGCCACAGGGTCGGGTGGGTTTCGTTGTCCTTGGGACGCAAAGCTAGAATCACGGTCGAAACAGCGAGGGATACAGAGGTGTGGTCCACGTCGTGGTGCTCTTCAACGGCAACTGCGCCGGGAAGAGGCTGGGCTGCGATGCTCATTCAGGCCTCCTGTGCGAATGGGTATCGATAGGTGTGCATACCCTACCCATTTTAAGGGGTTAATAGGGTAAAAATGCACGCAAGGCACCCGCCGACCCGAAAACCGGTATCAACCGCGTCGTGTCAAGGGGAAAAGTTCAGGTACCGGACACGCCAAAGCGCCCCTCCTGCCTGTCCAACAGAACAGGCAGGAGGGGCGCTCTAGCGTCTACTTATGCAACGTCTATCTATGCAATGGTCTAACTATGCAATTTTAGGGTGCATGCCGGGGGGTGCAGACTAGTCGATCTGCAGCTCGCCCATTGCGTCCCAGTCGTCGCCGTCAATCAGGCGAGAAATAATCTTCGGGGTTGCGGTCAGCAGCGGACGCATGTCCTTCATCGCCTGCTGGAAGTGGTCAGAGTTCACGTGCGGACCAGCTGCGTCGTCGTTGAAAGCCTCAAGCAGAACGAACTCGTTCGGGTCCTCAACGCTGCGGGACCACTCGAAGAACTTGTTGCCTTCCTCGGCGCGGGTTGCCTCGGTGAAAGCGCGGGTCTTCTCAATCCACTGGTCAGCGTATTCGGGCTTGACGGGGAACTTTACAGCAATGAAAATCATTGGAACTCCTTGGTTGAAGAGCGGGTACGTACCCTCCCAGTTTAAGGCCTGGGGGCTTGCCAGCGCTGAAGAATACGGTCTGAGGCGGCGGTTTTAGCTTGTGGCTTTAACCGCTGTCTCGAGTGGCTTGTGTGGATTTAGTGAGCCGCCGCCTTGAGAACTTGCAGGGCGCGTTCCAGCGCCGCACGGTCTGCTGTGATGGCGGCTGCCCTCTGCGGGTTGGCGGAGTCGCCTCCGAACGCCGCGTTGTAGTACATGCCGTCACCCAGAAGCAACACGGCGCGGGCAATCTGCTCGTCGCCAATCTCCGCGAGGACGAGCGCATGCCAGCCGTCCTGCACACGGTTCATGGTCTGCTGGGCAAGTTCGTTATTGCTCTGCGCCAGGCGATTCAGGGCAATCAGGGAGCGGTCGAACGGCGAATTATCGGGCGTGGAGGAATTGATGTAGTAGGCGCTTGCACCCTCGGGTGCCTGCTTCATCGCCGCGAAGTCCTCTTCCGCCAGGGTGAGGGTGCGTTCTGCGAGCGCCTCAAGCAGTGCCTTCTTGGAGGAGAAATGGTAGAGTAGCCCGCCCTTGGAAACCTTGGCGGCGGTGGCGACGGCGTCGAGGGTTGCGGCGCGTTCTCCCGAGCGAATTAGCAGATCGACGTAGGTGTCGAGAATGTGTTCGCGGGAGTTGTTGGCGCGCTGTTTTCGGTGGTTGGGGGTGGTCATGGGTACCAGTCTAACCGCTTGAAACTATACCGTCCAGTTGGTATAGTTAATCTTCGTTTGTGGACCCGCCCGGACCCCTAAAACCTGCGGGCAAGCCCAAAAACCTCACTAAAAGACCTAGTCCAAAAGATATGCCGAGCTGATGCCGCCGCGTCTGCCGTATCAGCCGAAACCCCATGGACGCACGAAAAACAACCCATGACGAATCACAATCCGCACACCACGGCTCTGCCCATTCACGCCCCCGACCAGAAGACCAAACGCTGGGCGGCACTCGGCGTGCTCATGCTCCCGGTGCTCCTGGTCTCCATCGACAACACGGTGCTCGCCTTCGCGGTGCCCGCAATCGCTAAGGCGCTGAGCCCCTCCTCCGCGGAGCAGCTGTGGATCGTTGACTCATACCCTCTGGTGCTCTCCGCCCTGCTCGTGCCCATGGGCGCTATCGGTGACCGCATCGGCCGCCGTAAGCTGCTGCTCATCGGTTCGACCGGCTTCGCGGTGATCTCTGCGCTCGCGGCATTCGCGCCCTCCGCGCTGATGCTCGTGGTTGCCCGCGCCCTGCTCGGTATTTTTGGCGCCATGCTCATGCCGGCAACCCTGTCGATTATTCGCAATATCTTTGTGGACGCGACCGAGCGCCGCATCGCTATTGCCGTGTGGGCTTCGGGCTTCTCCGCCGGTGCGGCGCTGGGCCCGATTGTGGGTGGCTTCCTGCTGGAGCACTTTGACTGGGGTTCGGTGTTCCTGCTCGCTGTGCCGATTCTGATTCCGCTGCTGATTCTTGCCCCGATTATGGTTCCCGAGTCGAAGGACCCGAACCCCAGCCCGGTGGATCCGCTGAGCATCCTGCTGATTATGACCGGTATGACCGGCATTACCTTCGGCCTGACCCACACCTCCGAAACCGGTTTTGACGCGGTGGCCATTAGCACCATCCTCGCCGGCCTGTGCTTCGTCGTCCTGTTCGTGCTGCGTCAGCTCAACCGCGAGAAGAACGATATTCAGCCCATGCTGGATGTGCGCCTCTTCCGCAACACCGTGTTCACCGGCGCGATTACCGCAAACCTCATCTCCATGATGGTGGACGTTGGCTTCATCTACTTCGCCTCCCAGCACCTGCAGCTGGTCTCCGGCCTGCCGCCCATGTACGCCGGTATGCTGCTGATTCCCGGTACCCTGGCGACCATTATTGCCGGTCTGGTGATTGCGCGCGTGGCGGTGCACTTCCACCCGGCGCAGGTGGTGTCCTTCGGCCTGGCGCTCAACGCTGCCGCGTTCGCGGTGCTCGCCTTCCTGGGTGCGCACAGTGACGTGGTCATTATCCTGATCTTCATCGTGCTCGGTACCGGTATCGGTATTGCGCAGACCATTTCGAACGACCTGATGCTCTCCAGCGTGCCGCCGCGTAAGGCGGGTGCGGCATCCGCGATTTCTGAGACCTCCTACGAGATGGGTGCGGTGCTCGGCACCGTCATTATTGGTGGTATGCTCACCGCCATCTACCGCGCGAACGTCGTCATCCCCTCCGGTCTGGATGAGACCCTTGCCGACCACGCCCACGAAACCCTCGGCGGTGCCGTGACGGTCGCAAGCCACGTGGGTGGCGAGCAGGCGAACCAGCTGCTCTCCTCCGCATTCGCTGCCTTCGACTCCGGCGTGGTGGTTAGCTCCGCGTTCAGCGCCGCGCTCATGGGTGTTATGGCTGTTATCAGCTACCTCATGATCCGCAAGGCACCGCGCGAAATGAAGCCCGCTGAACACTAACCCGGTGCACTAACCCCAGTGCACTAAACTAAGCGCACTCATTTAGAGACATAACCCCCGCCTCCTGACGCTACCGTAGCATCGGGAGGTGGGGCTTATTCTTACGCACCCACCTGCGCGTTTAAAGGTTCAGCACAGGTACCGGTGGTACGGTAAAAATAGTGGGCTCACGCCCGAAAAACAGTAGGCTCACGCCCGAAAAAGACGCCCCGAAAAAGGCCGAGGAACCAGCGGCTCCACACACTCAAGGAGGAACGCCACCATGGGACTCAAAGACTGGGTAGCACCCTTTATCACGCTACTCATCGGTGCCAGCACCATCTTCATCTCCTACAAGAACT
>NZ_CALJRY010000384.1 GCF_937976295.1 uncultured Rothia sp.
TGGCTTAGGATTCCTGGAATGCACGGCGAAGAACGTCCTGTGCGGGGGAGTGTGGTGCATGCATGGTTACACGCTGCCAAACACACAAAAACTTTGAGGTTTGACCTAAATCTTAGTGTTTTGGGTGGGTTTTGTGGGTCTATAGGGGTGAAACAAAGGGGTTCCTATGAGTGCGGCCCCTGCTCGAAAGTTGCTGATCTGGCGTACGGGAGCCCCTGTTTCGGTGATTGAGACCATATCTACCCCGGTGCAGAATCTCAAATTGTGGGCACGTGTGAGGAATTCAACAGGAGGTTTCGGCGCGTCTTTCAAGGAACTTCAAGGTTTAAGGTTTAGTTTCTCGTGCGCATTTTTCGTTTTCTTTGGATCACCCTCGCTTGACTAGGCATAAAGCCTAAACACCGGGGTGCAAATTCTGTTTTTCCAAACGTCAATAAATGCACAAAGGTGTAAAGAAATATGAGTCTAAACCTGAACCTTTATCAAAAAATCGGTGCCCCAAGTCACAAACTCGTTTTGCGTTCGCCCCAAAGACTATGTAGGGTATGGGGATTATCTGAGAGTTTCCTGAAAATTCCTGCCAGAAGATCAGGACCCACCCGGGCACACCCTCAGATGAATATTTCACTCACGTCCGTGTTTGTTCATACAAACGCACTCACTCAAACAAGCCGACACGAACGGAAGAAAAACATGACCACAACTGCATCCAAAAACCCGGCACAGCGCCCGGCAAACCGCCGCCGTGCCACCATCGCTGCCTCCGCAGCACTGGCAACCGTCATCACCGGCGCGAACCTCCCCGCGACCTTCGGTGCAACCGCCTCCACCCGCAACGTAGCCGGTACCACCTGCGTCGACGCAGGCTACCGCACCGTGCCGACCCTTGCGAACATCACCAACGTGGCGCCCGGTCCGACCTGCTACTGGAACCCCGACCAGCAGGCACAGACCATTGACACTCTCGCAGCGGTCAACTCCTCCCTGACCAAGGAGCAGCTGACCACCACCGAGAACACCTCGCCCCTGAGCGGCAAGCTCGCCAGCGACTCCTTCGCAGCCCAGAAGCTCACCGGCACCGAAGCCGTCGCCGCCAACAGCAGCGAAATCAGCCGCACCTTCCTCGAATACACCGCCGATGCGGGCAACCACCCCGTCACCACCGCCATCAACGCGGGCACCGTGAACAAGGACCGCGCCCAGACCGTCGGCGGCCACGAGAACATCCCGACCCTCGCCGTGAACTCCGCGAACCCGTACCAGGAGTACGTCGAGGTCGTCTCCCGCGACAACCGCGTCAACGCCAACGCGGAGAACAAGCGCATCCTCACCGGCGGCATCCCGATCCCGAAGTGGCTTGCCGAGGACCACGGCCTCTCCGGCGACCAGTCCGTCGCCCTGTACGACGAGGCGACCGGCATCTGGCGCTCCTACTTCAAGTTCGTCAAGGACGCAGACGCACAGACCTACACCAGCACCGCCCGCGTGCAGGTCGGCGGCGGCAACGTATCCACCCCCACCAGCGCCAAGATTCAGTACGATAGCGTCGGCCGCGGCAACGCGGGTCAGACCGTCACCATCAAGGCACCCGTGAGCATCGACGCGAAGTCCGGTAGCGCCCGCACTTCCTACCCGATTGCTCGCGGCGCGAAGTTCCGCCTGGCAAAGAACGTGCCCGGCGCGTCCATCAACGAGACCACCGGCGAGATTACCTACAAGATCCCGGCAGGCACCAAGGGCACCGTGGACATCCCCGTCGCGGTTGACTACCCGGCAACCTACCACGTGTCCTCCGGCGGCTATATGCTCGCTAAGCCGAACTTCGGCGGCGTGGGCGAAGACAACTACTGGCTGACCCTCAAGAACGGCACCTCCTCCGTGGTGGGCATGGCAAACGAGCTCACCCAGATCGGTGTGGACGAGCTCAAGGCAGGCAAGATCAACCACATGGTGTCCATCACCGCGGCTGATTATGCGGCGATGACTGCCTCCTTCCCCGCAAAGGGCACCGACGGCAAGATTGATGCGAGCAAGTACCCGAACGCACCCCGTGCGGGTCAGCGTGGCTTCCTGCCCGCAAGCTTTGACGTGGAGGAGCACCTGGCAAACACCGGCCACGCCGACGACCAGCTCACCCGCATGATTCTGACCGCCATGAAGGAATACGGCTTCATCCTCACGGACCACAACCTCTTCACCAACGCATTCAACCTGGAGGCGGCAAGCTCCTACGCACCCTACGCCCGCCAGGGTAAGAACGTGTACAAGGAAGACCCGCAGCTGGCGGCAATGTTCGCGAACTTCGTTCCCAGCGGCTTCACCGGCAACCAGTTCCCCTGGCAACAGGTGCAGTGGATGCCCGTGAACTACACCGAGTCCGCTGAGAACACCGCACGCCGTGAGGGTACCCAGGTTCTGCCGCAGAGCAACAACCAGGCAGCCAACTCGAACGCTGACGCACACAAGATTGCCCGCCCGGTGACCGTGCGCCGTTCCACCGTGCGCACCCCCAAGGCTGAGCGCATCAGCGATGCCGAGACCCAGAACGCGGCAGTGAACCAGTCTTCGGACGCCGTGAAGTTCAAGTACCCCTCGGATTCCTACGGTAAGACCGGCACCGGCTCCGGCGTGATCTACCAGCCCGCTGAGCATCACGCCACCGTCTACGCCGGTGAGACCGCAGTCGCGCAGAGCGTGCATCAGTCGCACAAGGTGTCCCCGAACTACCGTTACGCCCGCGACTACAACTTCCAGGAAATCGAGCAGACTCCGAACTTCAAGCCCAGCCGCTGGGTCAACAAGGAGAAGGTCAATACTGCTGGCGGCCAGTTCTCCAGCGCGGAGACCGGCATCCGTTTTGCCTCCAACGGCAAGACCGGCACCTACTCGATTGACCTGAACACCCACGAGGTCACCGGCACCACCTGGGACCTGCGCCGCGATAACGGTACGAACATCACCGTGAACCGCACCGGCAAGGCGAGCGCACGCATGTCCGATGTGAAGGCGAAGAAGGGCGCAGCCGCACAGCTGTACTCGATTCCGCTGAAGGTGCACGTGGTCGACAAGAACAGCCCCATCGCGCGTGAGGACTCCGTCTCCCTGTACTCGGGCACCACCCAGAACGTGGCGGTCCTGAACAACGACGAGGCGTCCTTCGGCGCATACAGCCGTGGTGAGACCGTGAAGAAGCTGGAGCTGCTCAACCAGCGCGGCCAGGCCGTCAGCGCATACAGTGACGAGTACGGCACCTACCGTGTGGTGACCCTGCCCGACGGCACCCAGGGCATCGCGGTTTCTGCTAAGAATAAGCAGGGCTTTGCACCGCTGGTTCGCTACCGCGCAGTGACCGACAAGGGCGTGAAGTCCGCTGAGGGTTACCTGCAGGTGGCAGTCGCTAACCGCTAGCGGCCGCGCATGTAGTATTAGCGCACTTCAAGAGCGCACGTAGGGGAGAGGGGCACGCTCAAGAAGGCACGCCGCGCAGGCGTCACTTTCTTGACGTGCCCCCTTACCTGTGCATAAGGTGAAAATACTATGACTCAGAGCCAGCACACAGACCACACCGAAACCACCCACAACCACCCCGCAGAACATGTAGCGGCGCACATCGCCGAGCACGCCGCGGAGCATGCCTCAGCGCACGCCCATGAGGTGCCCGCTAACGCGCCCCTCCTCGAAGGCAGCTGCCCCAAGGACTGGGAGGAGCAGTTCGGCCCGTCCGTGGCGATTTTCTCTGCGCTCGCGAACCCGCTGCGCCTGGCGATTGCGCACCACCTGATGCACCGCCCGCACAGCGTGAGTGAGTTGCATACCTGCCTGGGTATTTCGCAGCCGCTCGCCTCGCACCATTTGCGTATCCTGCGTGAGGCGCACGTGATTGATCGTGAGCAGCAGGGCCGCACCACCATTTACCGTCTGAAGGACGACCATATTAGCCACATTGTGGTTGACGTGTATGAGCATACGCGTGAGCATCATGCGGACTAGTCTGCCCTCAAGCTGAGCGTTGGCTGGGAGCCGTTGTAAGATGGTGTGTGTCCGTGCACCTGTACAGTGCGGAATAGTATGCGCACCCGCGGCGCCCCGAGTGGCACGCTTGCGCCTGAGTTAAGGAGACTTATGTCTGCCGCTGATTCTTCAGCAATTGTTATTAGCGTTTCTGGTGAGGAGCGCGAGGTCACCGCGAAGACTGCCGCTGAGCTGTTCGCTGACGACCCGAAGATCGTTGTGGCACGCGTGAACGGCGTGCTCGTTGATCTCTCCCACGAGCTGTCTGCTGGCGACTCCGTTGAGCCGGTTTTCATTCACGAACCGGACGGCCTGAACGTTCTGCGCCACTCTGCTGCGCACGTGATGGCGCAGGCGGTGCAGGAGTACCGTAAGGACGCCAAGCTGGGCATTGGCCCGTACATTACTGACGGCTTCTACTTTGACT
>NZ_CALJRY010000385.1 GCF_937976295.1 uncultured Rothia sp.
GGCACCCGGGTTTTGGGTGCCCCCGGCGGCGTGCGGGGTTATACAGTCTGGCACCCCTGGGGTCCTCCCCTGTTTTGGTGGACTGCAGCGGGGTTACTGCTGCTCGGTGGGGGTTTTGCCGGTTTGCGTCTTTTGGCGTAGGCGTCGTCCCCACTCGCCGAATTCGGGGCGAGTGGTGTAGTCGGTGTTCCATGCCTCGACGGTTGCCGGTAGCCAGATTTTTTTATCGCCGTGCGAGATGAAATCTGGCTCGGGTAGCTCGCCTCGGCGTAGTAGACCTGCGGGGGTCATGCCAAGGAAGCGCGCCATTTCTGAGATGCCTACGATTAGCATGCCAGCCATGGGGGTCCTTTCGTTAGTCTTTGCTGCGGTGGCGTCCGATATGCCATGCGTATGCATGGATGAGGGCTGCCAGTGCGAGCAGTCCGAAGGTGATAGCGGATACGACCGGGTAGGTGGGAAGCAGCACTACCGCGCCGATAATGGCGATAGCGTAGGGAAGGGCTGCGCTGAGGGTCTTCTTCATGGGGTGTTACCTCGTGTACTATGAATGTATCGGGTGCCCCGGCACCCGGCACTAGAGTAACGGCTCTAGTACCGGGTTGAGGGGTTTTTACCGCTTACTTATCGGTGCTCTTCGGTTTCTTGAAGACTTCGATGAGCTTGGTGGTTGCGGTGATGACGGTGGCAATGCCGCCAAGCGCCGCGCCAATCGAGGTAAGCAATGCGGTGAGTTCCGAAACATTCATTGAATGTACCTTTCTCTATTAGATTGTGAATACCTGAATAATCGGTTTGATGACCAGGCTTGGGGTGTTGAAGTTGTTCCCTTCAACACTATTAGTATAGCACGTTTTATACTTCTAAATCAAGTTTTTCAGGTGTTTTCTACGAAAATACCCCCTGTTTTTCAGGGGGTATTTTCGTATGTATTGTCTCGTGTCTAGGCGCGCTGCGCCTTCTCGTATTCTCGAAGGGCGCGGTAGGCTCGCACCTGATAGAACACTGCTGCAGACAAGATAATCAATGAAATGACATTGACAGCCGAAAGGTTCGACAGTGCACGCATGAAGAGAAGGGATTCAAGGGGGAAGAGTACCCAAAAAATCTTGCTCATAGTTAGTCCTTTCTGATACCATGAAGCTATCAAGAACTTGAGGGGGTAACCCCTCCCCCGGTGTTGGATACCGGGGGAGATGGTTACGTTACCTGTTATTTCTTCTTTTTCTTACCCTTATGCTTTTCCTTCGTTACAAGGACATAGCACAAGGTGAAAGAGATAATCAGATTGGACAGGTTGCCCACAAGTTCGGAGATAGCTTCCAAGAGCTTCACCTTTCATTATTTAGTTTGAATGTCTAGAGAATGTAATTCCTAGACTTGAACATTTTAGGAATTGCGACTTCCTAACGTAATAATTATATCAAGAAAGCCGGTGATAATTCAATTTATCGCCGGCTTTTTTGCATTTATTTAATGAATTTTCTAGGCATTAATTTACATCTCAAACATTGCAAATGTGGTGCGCTACATATTGATGTGTTTAATGTAATATGAAATAAATTACACTGAAAGTATTGCGTGTGCGCGGCTCCCTACTACCCCCCCCCCGGTCAGACAGGCTCTGTCGCCGCCAGCTCCTTAGCCAGCCCCATTTTCCCGGGAAAGGGGCAGTCAAGCCCGCCCGGAACCCCCAACCTCGTATCAAGGCGAAGAATGCCTCTGAAAGGTGACCGTCACGCGGGCTTGACGGGCCCTTCTCACGGGGTTAATAAAATGGGCGCAGCGGGAGCTGGTAAGACAGCCCCAAACGTGCGCACCCAACGCAGCCACATGGATACTGGTCTGAACCCCAACTTATGAGCGTGAGGTGAAAATCACATTTGGCGCCTCGGAAGACCTCGGAGGCGGGTCAGTGCGAGCGTATAGCAGCTGGAGCACCAGGGGGTAAGGGGGGGTCAGCTCTAGGGGTCGCAATGGTCGATGGCGGGGGTCTCTGAGGGCCTGTAGGGGTTGTAGGGTGCTCTGTGGTCGATGGGTGCAGTCGGTCATGCGAAGCCCTGGGGGTGGCACTGATTTCTTGCAGGCTGCTGTGGTGACGGGATCAGGTGCACACCTGGCGTAGTCGGTGTTAGTCTGGAGGTGCTGCAGGGCCTTGGGTCCTACGGCGGAACATGTGGGAGGGTCCCTCAACGCATTGCGTTGAGGGGCCCTCTTTTTGGTGGCACTGATGACTGATGGGTGGCACAATGCAGCTTCCTATTGGGGATTATGTGGGTCTGACTAGGTATTATGCCCTCAATACAGAAATACAGATTTCTGTATTTATGGTTTTCTGTATTTCTGTATCAGGGGTTTTGGGGGTAAGAATAGCCCCCTCTACCTTGCAGGGCAGAGGGGGCTATGTCAGGTCCTCAGGCTCTTTCCTGAGGGGTTATATCACCTGCTGTGTGCCTGGTGCAGGATGCCTTGATGACTCTCAAGAAAACGTCTTGCCGGACTTTTCTTGTAGCTCATCTGGGTCTCGTGCATGGCTGGCAGGGTGGATAGATTTAAGCCTTTAGGCCGTCAGCTCCTTTTCGTAGGTGCGTAGGTCCAGGTAGGTTCGTACCTGGTAGTAGATGGCAGCGCCTAGTATCGCTGCTGAGATGAGGCCGTCTGCTGAGAGTTTCAGCAGATTGCCGATGAATAGGGTGGCTGTGAGGGGGATCAGCAGCCAGAAAATCTTGCTCATGTCGCTCCTTTCTTGCTACCATGAACCCATACGGAGCATTCCAGGGACCCAACCCCCTCCCACGATAGTGATACCGTGAGAGGGAGAAGGATTCTTGACCAGAGTTACTTCTTCTTCTTGTTGTTCTTGCGATCCTTTTTCAGGAAGTGAAGCACAACCTTATGCAGGGTCCAACAAAGAAGCAGGATAGAAAACTCCAGCGGGTGATTCACTACTGTTTCCAAAGTGAAATCTCCTTATGGGGTTATATGGTTTTGACTAGACAAGGTGCCGGGCTAATGCCAAAGCATTACCTTTGCTAGTCAGTGGTCGTCAGTGGGTTGAAGTAGGGTCGCTAAACATTACTTCGTTTCACTGACATAGGGACTTTGGGACACAAGGTCACCCGGCACTCCCGTAGGAGAGCCAAAGAACCCAAATATATCCATTTTATGCAAAAACCCAAAAGATACCACAGGTATCCTTGGGTTTTAGTGCTATTTTCGCTCTCAGCAGAAGATTTTTATAGGTATAGGCTATTTTTGACCTAAAAAGACCACTCAGACGTATGTCTGAGTGGTCTTTCGTGTTTAGTCGAGCTGGTCGATGAACTTGACGATGAGGTCGGTCATGCTCACACCATGACTAGCAGCGTGTGCCTTGAGTCGGGCGTGGGCATCAGCTGGCAGGTTCAGGGTCAGCTTCTTAATGCTCACCTCCGGCGCCGGGGCGCCAGTTTTGAAGGCCTGTTCGAAGCTGGCACGACCCTTTACCCGCTTTTCAGTACTGGCGGGGACACTCACGTTAAGGCGCCTTGCCGGGGAGATTGCCATAATTATGCCTCCTGGTCCATGCCGACGAGGGCCAGTAGCTGTGCTGCTACCTCGTCGTAGCCGCCCAGGTCTTCAGGCTTACGGCCGTAGCTGGCTCGTACGGACTGCTTGGGGCGGATGGAGGTATCAAAGAGGGTCACGCCGGACTCCTCGAGAAGCTCTTTGGTCTCACGGAAGAGGACGGTGCGCGGGTCTGCTGAGGTGAGCAGCACGGCCGCAGGCTTTCCCTCGGGGATGGAGGCGAGGGTGGAGAAAACTCGGGTGATGTCTAGCCCGGCGGGTGCTGCGGGGATGATGAGCACGTCAGAACGCTGCGCGATAGCATTCAAAATCGCCTCGTTGAGCGGGGGTGAGTCGATGAGGGTGATCTCTGCGGTGGTGCGGCGGCGGCGGAGCTGCGGCACATTCACGGGTGAGACCTCGAACGGGAAACCGTCGCCGCTCTCGTCAGCGGTGAGGGCCCAGTCGGTGGCTGATCCCTGAGGGTCGGCATCCCAGACTTCGACGGTGTGGCCGGTGGTGGTGAGGGCGTGAGCGAGGTAGACGGTGCTGACGGTCTTGCCCACGCCACCTTTGGCGTTAATGATGCCGATGATGAGTGGCATGGTGGGGTCCTCCATGGGGTAGGGGTAGGTGTACCTTTAGGATATCTTGGGTACAGAAATCTGTATATACAGAAATACAGAAATCTGTAAACACAGATTCCTGTATTTCTGTATAGCCCCGCTCACGCGGGGAACACTTCAAAAAATGTGCCCCTATAAGTACCTATAAGGGCTCATCCCCGCTCACGCAGGGAACACACGGGTGAAACCTCAAAGGGAAAAGCATCCCCGGGCTCATCCCCGCTCGCGCGGGGAACACTCAACCACCCTTGAACCTATCCGCTCC
>NZ_CALJRY010000386.1 GCF_937976295.1 uncultured Rothia sp.
CATGTAATGCCCCACCAGCGGCAGGGGTGGCAGCAGCAGCTCGTGCCGAAGCGCGCCCCACTCCAGCGGCAACGCCGCCGATATTGAATCCGCCGCTGACAGCGCCGGGGGTGAGCGCCGTCGAGAGAGAACCCATCCCGTCCTGTGCGGCCTCTACAGCAGCGTCCGTCATCGACCGCACCGCATCCACAGCCATGTCGGCTGTCTTGTCGATACCGGCGGCGATACCTGCGGGAATCCACACGCCCACCTGGTCACGCATGACGCGGGACGGCGAGTGGATACCTAGAGCCGACTTCACGAAGTCAGGCAGAGCGTTGACGACGCTACGCGCGGCGTCCATCACCGCGCCGGCAGCGTTGCGAATACCGGTGGCGATGCCTCCCACGATGTCACGACCAATGGAGAGCATCTGTCCAGGGATGCCCCGCACCACGCCGATGATGTCTGAGCCCATCGAGCGGAAGAACCCGACCACGGTATTGATACCGGCGGAGATACCGTTCTTGATGCCTTCCCAAATGGTCGAGACAATCCGTCCGATACCATTCCAGGCGGCGTCCCAGATGCTGCGAATGAGGTTCACAGCATTGGTGATGATGGAGCTGACGATGTTGATTGCGCCGGTCACGACGCCCTTGATGACTTCCCAGACGCCGGAGACAATCTGCTTGATGCCCTCCCAAGCGGCAGACCAATCACCCTTGATGATTGCTGTCACCGTCTTGATGACGCCCACGATGATGTTGAGTGCACCCTGGACAATCGGGACGATTGCCTGCACCACAGTCGTGACCACATTCAAGACCGCCTGAATTGCAGGCACCAAAATGTCAATCAGCGTCGTGATGAGAGGGACGATTGCCTGCACCACGGAGGCGAATACCGGAATCAGCGAGGTCACAAGGACAACGACAACACCTACCACCGCACCTACGATTGCCGCAAGCACCGGCAACAGCCCCTGAATAGCAGGCATGAGCGCAGCAAGGACCTGAGTACCCAAATCCACGACCGCCGACACGATCTGCCCGAACACCGGCACCAGCTGGAGCAATATCTCCCCCAGCTGGCGGAAGATGTCCATAATCTGCGGAAGCATCGCCATGACCGCAGCACCCAGCTGAGCGAGTGCAGGAACAAGCTGGCTCATCAGCTGCTCCCCCACCGGAGCGAGCGCCGCCATAATCTGGGTGCCGAACTGGATAATCATCGGGATTAGCGGGGCCAGATGTTGCCCAATCTGTCCGAGTGATTCCATCAGCGCCGCACCCATCTGCCCCAGAATCGGTAGCAGAGCCTGGATAGCGCTGCCGATTAGAGGAATGAGGCGCTCAATTACCGGCTGGACAGATTGGACGACCTGGCCAAAGACCTGGCCGGCCATCTCCGCAAATCGCTGCAGCGCAGGCATTATGATTTGGAGTGCTGGCTGAAGCGACTGAATCAGCTTCTCGCCCAGCTGCCCGATAAGAGGCAGAATCGTGTTCAGCGCAGGCTGGATTGCCTGCATAAGCTGCTGCCACATCTGACGGCCAGTCTCAGTCTGGGTAAAGAACGTGACGAGTGCCGCACCGGCAAGAGCCAACGCTCCAACCACCGCCATGAGCGGGTTTGCCTTAAGTACACCTAGGAAGGACCCGAGAGCACCTGAAGTCGCCGACAGCACCGCCTTATATGCGACGGTGGCAGCAGAAGCTACCTTGAGCGCGGCTGCCTTGGCTTGGAATGCTCCCGCGCCAATCTGCGCCTCGCGTGAAAGCTTCGCCACTTCAGCTGCGGTGCCAGCACCAGATGCGACAAGGCGGTAGCCTTCTGCGACGGCATCGAATGAGCTCTTGAGCTTCCCAACTGCGCCGGCGGCTGTCCGGTACGAGTCAAGGGCAAATCGTCCCGCATCGATAGCTCGGCTAGCGGTGTTGTACGCACCAACGGCGCCGATGACGGCGGTTGCCATTGCGGTCACAGCTTCAGGGTTCCGATTGATAATGTCTGTCAGTCGCCCCAGCGCACCCGCAGCTAGGTCTGCCAGGCCTGTCACTGCGTCAAACGGGTTCGTCAGGTTCAGTGCGCTGTCCCCAAGTCCTCCGACTTCTGGGAGGAGTTTCTGGATTGCCTTTGCGATCGTGAAGATGATTGCCGCGACCTTGGAACCGACCGCGGAGAACGCTTCCCAAAGTGGCGGTAAGATAGCGCCGAGCGTCTTTCCTACGCTCATCACGAGCCCGCCAATAGACGGGCCAACGATTGATGCTGCATGAGAGACGACCTGCACGACGTATTCCAGTGCGGTGCCGATCTTCTCGCCGATGGTCTTGCCCATCGCTTCGACAGGCTTCATCCACTGCTGGAAGGAGAGAAAGAACTTCGTTAAGACAGGGTATACGCCAGAGAGGACGTTCGCGCCGAATCGACCTAGTGCAGCCTGTGCGTTGGCGAACGCACCGGGGAGCGTGTTGCCCATTTCGAATGCGACGTTGCCGGCTGCGGAGGTCATCGCTTTCTCGAATTGTTCGAAGTTGATTTTGCCGTCGGAAGCCATCTTGAAGACTTCTTCTGCCGTCACGCCAAGCTGCTTGCCCAGCGCTTGATAGATCGGGATTCCTCGGTCTGCAACCTGGGCGAGGACGTCGTTCTGCGCCTTGCCGACACTCGCAACCTTGTTGTAGATTGCGCCCATTTCCTCCATGCTGGAGCCTGATGCCGCAGCCGAGTTCGAGACGGACTTGAGCACAGCTTCAAGTTGCTCGCCCGGCTGAATACCAGCTGCCACTGCACCAGCTGCGGCGGTTGCCGCAGCGTCCAGACCGAACGCCGTGCCTTTCACCGATGCGGAGGCGTTCTGCATGATGACCGACACCGCGTCAGCATCGTTGCCCAGCCCTCGAAGCTTCGCCTGAGCAACGTCAATCGCCTTCAGGCGGTTAAAACCCTTCGCAAACGCGGTACCAAAAACCGAGCCAATGCTGATACCGCCGATAGCCTTCGCCACCAGTGGAGCAACGGAAGATGAGAAGATACGCCCGAACGCGGAGGACGCTTTAGTGCCGGCCTGCGAACCTGCACGGTCGCCAGCATCACCGATCTCAGACACAATCTGTGCGCCCGCGCCCTTGGTCGAGGCGAGCACAGTCACGTACGCCTTCGCAAGCTCATACCCACCAGCCATATCGTCACTTCCTCTATCCGGTTATTTGATTGTTTCCTGCCCCACCACGGCACCCCCACCGGCTCGCCGCTGCGCCAGCCAGTACTTCGCTTCGTCCAAGCTCATACTGCCTGAACCGACACGTACACCAGCGCCCTGCACACCGGGGCGAGGCAGAGGCTTCGGCTTGTTTCTGCCTTTCTGCCCGTCTGCACTGCGCTGCCAGTTCGCTTCCACCAGCCGGTCAAACACCCCGGCCAGCAACTGGGCTTCCAGCCCCCAACCTTGTGCGTAATGCCGCATGGTCGCCGAATCTGGCGGCAGGTTCACGACCATCGCCGCCACCAACTGTGCCCCATACTCCGCGGCAAGGCGGGCGTACGGGGCATGGTAGTAGCGGATGAGGTCAATCTCCACAAGCTCGCGGTTCTCCCGCAAGAGAGCCGCGAGCTTTAGGAGTTTGGGTTCAAAGCGTTCATCAGGTCGGTAAAGAACCCGGTGAACAAGGTCATGGTCACACGCCCGGTCTCAGGATCACGAAGCGTGTCGAACACATCCTTCTTCGCCTCGGCACCGAGCAAGGACTCCACCGCGGCGAACATACCCTTTGGGTTGCCTTCATCAATCGCGAGAAGCTGCTCCATCAGCTCCGCATCATCCAACGCAGCGGGGTCTACCCGCCAGGTCTTGCCGCGCAGCTTCACCTTCACTACCGGCGCACCACCTGCAGCCTTCTTATCGCTGGTGCGGGTAAACGCGTAGTTCTTCTCCGACATGAGGGGTTTCCTTCCAAATCAAAACGTATCGGGTAGGGTTTCGTAGGGGAAGCGAGCGCGGCACGCCCCCTTGGTGTGCGCGGGGGGGGGCGGCTCCAGAAACCCTAAAAAGGGAGCCAACCACCATGCGCAACCGGGGGCATGCCGCAAATCTAAACCAGCCTATTAGAGCTTGGTGCCCAGGTGCTTGTACGCCTTCACACCCTGCGAATCAGGGTACGCAGTGACGGTCACCTGGTAGCCAACAGCCTCACCGTTCTTGTAGGTCACCTCGCCACGCTCGGTTACCTGACCGTCGGGGATGACGATACGCAGAACCTTCTTGCCGTCCAGGACGTCCAGCACGAACGTCTGGTGCGGGGACTGTGCACCGGTCATTCGCACCAGCGACCCGTTCGCAGTGGTGTCCGCGTAGAACAGCTTGAGGACTTCCTCGTTCGTCTCAATGAGCGTGAACTGGAAAGTGACCTTGTGCGAGGTCTGGATGACACGCACCACGTCGCCGTTCTGCCAAGCCTTGATTTCGCTGGTGTCAGAGTCGATGCTCTGAGTCACCCCGTCCTCGCTGATGTAGCCGAGGTCCTTCAGCTTCGCGTCCACCGCGGCGGTCGCGTTAGCCGGGGTTGCGGTGCCGATGGCACCAACATAAACGCCGCCAGTAACAGCGACACGCACATTATCAGCAACAAGCGCCATAACATGCTCCTTCCCGCCCCACAGGGGCTATAACAGGTCTGTCCCCGTGTTCCGGTACGTCACCGTGAAGTTCATCCGGAATCGAGGAATCTTATCGTCGGGGTCTGGCATCCACACCACACCCCCCACAGGCTCCACACCGTAGATCAGCGCAGGCTGTCCACCGCTCACGAAGACCTCCTGGTTCACGATGCCACGCAGCACACCCCGCAACGTCTCCGCAGCGTTGTACGCACCCTGTGCGGTGGAACCCCACACGTCGGCAATGAATGCTCGCTGTCAGATCGGA
>NZ_CALJRY010000387.1 GCF_937976295.1 uncultured Rothia sp.
GTGGCGGCTTCAGCGGCGGAGGCGGCGGTTGGGGCAGCGGCGGCGGTGACGGCGGTAGCTTCTAAACGCCTCCATGCTAACGATTCTGCCGATCGGCTTCTGCAGGTGTTTCTGCGGGCTAACCGGCAGGACACGTAGCTTACCTCACCGGTTTCTTCCCAAGTCGGAAAACACCTGAGGCAATTTACCAAAAGTTTAGGTAGCAGAAATCATGCGTGCATCATTTTCACAGCATGCACCCAGAAATCTGCCACATAATTAGTTATACGGGCACGGCTCACGAGGAGCGTAGTGCTCCCCCGCAGCCCGTTGAACAGAAAGTAGGAGATTATGGCTAAGCAGACCATCTTCGGCCGTATTGCACAGCTCGCTAAGGCAAACATCAACGCTCTGATTGATGCAGCTGAGGACCCGGAGAAGATGCTGGACCAGATGGTTCGTGACTACACCAACAACATCCGCGAGGCGGAGGCTGCAGTAGCACAGACCATCGGCAACCTGCGTCTGCTCGAGAAGGACCACGCAGAGGACGTCCAGACCGCCCAGGAGTGGGGCACCAAGGCTCTGGCAGCTTCTAACAAGGCTGATGAATTCCGCGCAGCTGGCGACGTTGCCAACGCTGACAAGTTCGACAACCTCGCCAAGATTGCTCTGAACAAGCAGCTGCTGGCTGAGAAGGCTGCACAGGCTGTTGAGCCTCAGCTGGCTTCCCAGACTCAGGTTGTCAACCAGCTCAAGGACGGCCTGGAGAAGATGCGCTCCAAGCTTGAAGAGGTCAAGTACAAGCGCGATGAGCTGACCGCACGTCAGAAGACCGCAGCAGCTCAGACCCAGGTGAACGACGCTCTGAAGGCGTTCGACGTTCTGGACCCGACCAGCGAGATGAGCCGCTTCGAAGAGAAGGTTCGCCGCGAAGAGGCACGCGTCATCGGTCAGCAGGAACTGGCAGCTTCCTCCCTGGACGCACAGTTCAACACCCTGGACCAGATGGAGCGCGAGACCGAGCTGGACGCTCGCCTGGCCGCTCTGAAGGCAAAGAACGCACCGGCTGCTCCGGCTCCCCTGGCTGTGGAATCCCCCACCCAGACCCTCTAAGCCCGGTCTAGCGCATAGCTTCTTGAGCTAAACCTCAAAAGATCCGCCCCGTTCCTGAACTCATCAGGAACGGGGCGGATCTTTATGCGTTAAGGGGTGCGCACTTTAGTTCGCGTAGATGTACAGGTAGCCTGCCATCGCGGAGCGGGTGACCGCATCCGAAGAGGTGGAACCGGTACCGATACCGTTGGATGCAGCCCACGCCAGAGCCTGGGACGCGTAGCCGCCCTGATCCTGTGCCGGGGAGCCAGCCGCACGGTACATGAACTCAGCCATGGTGGACTCGGTGACGGCCTCCAGGGGACGGAAGTCGCTACCGCTGATGCCCTGCTGGCTCAGCCAGAAAATCTCCTTGTACGCGGGGTGGTTGGCCGGAACGTCGCTGAACGGAGAGACAGCCGGTGCGTTCACAGCGGGGCGGCCAGCCACGCGGTACAGGTAGGTTGCCAGCTGTGCACGGTTGACCGAAGCGTTCGGGCGGAAGGTGCCATCTGCGAAGCCGAGCATGATGCGGTGGTCAGAGTTCCAGCTAATCTCGTTGTAGTTCGGGTCCGATTCGGACAGGTCGCTGTAGCCCAGCACGGGGGTCTTACCGGCGAAGTCCAGAGAGGACGCCAGGATGTGCGGCAGATCGTAGTCGTGGTGGCTGAAGCCGTCAATCAGCTTCACGCGGGCGTCGGAGAAGCCTGCGCCCAGGTATGCGTTGTAGCCGGACTCGACTGCGCCTCGTGCGCTCCAGGTGACGGGGTTGGTGTTGCCGGAGGTGTCATTCGCGCCAACCCACCAGTACATAGGCAGGCCCTTGGTGGTTGCGTCAGCGTCCACGGAGCCGTCCGAGTCGCCGCCCGCGACCATGATGGAGCCGCCACCGTTACGCCATGCGGTGTTGTGGTCAGTCAGCTCGTAGGTGATGAACTCGGCGCCACCGGAGTAGCCCATGGTCCACACCTGGGAAGCGTCCAGGTTGTTCTGGCTGACGAAGGACTTCGCGAAGGAGCGGAAGAACTCGCCATTAGCGTCCATGTCTTCCCACCAGGTGATGCCGTCGCCGGATGCGTTGGTGTCCGGGGAGATGATCGGCACAAAGACCATGTTGCGGGCGTTAGCGATCTTGCCCATTGCCGCGAGCATGCCCTCGTCGGGGGTGTAGACCTTGGACTCGTTACGCTGCCAGTAGTCGCCGTCGAAGTAGAAGACCACGCCAACAGGCTTGGAGTAGTCCAGGTTGTTCGCGTACACGTGGTACTGGGAGGTGGTGCCCGCCGGGGAGGTGTAGCTCTGGTAGGTTGCGGAGCTCATGGTGCGGGCACGCTGAGTGTTCTGCTGCTTCTGCTCAGCCTTCTGTTCGGTCTTCTGCTCAGCCTTGGGAGCGGCGGTTGCCTTGCCCTTGGTGAGCGAGTTGCTCAGAATCTCGGAGAAGTTGTAGTCGAAGTGGCCCGAGCCGTTCAGAACGGTCGCGGAAGCGTTGGTGTAGCCGGCATTGCGGTAAGCATTGTAGCCGCCCTCAACGGCGCCTCGTGCGCTCCAGGTCTGCGGGTAGGTCTCGCCGGAGCCGTCGTTCGAGTTTGCGTACCAGAACATGGGCTGGGACTTCAGCGCAGCCGAGGGGGTGCCTTCGTCCAGGCCGCCGCCAGCGATCATGATGGAGCCGCCGCCGTTGCGCCAGGTCTGGGGCTTGGTGTTCAGCTCGTAGGTGATGAACTCGGCGCCACCGGAGTAGCCCATGGTCCACACGTTGGAGGAGTCCACGCCGTTAGCCGCGATGAAGGAGGATGCGAAGGAGCGGAAGAACTCGCCGTTACGCTCCATGTCTTCCCACCAGGTCACGCCAGCATCGTAACGGTTGGAGTCCGGGGAGATGACGGGCACGAACAGCATGTTCTGTGCCGCTGCGGAGGCAGCCATCTGAGCCAGCTCACCGGAGGGGTCGTAGACCTTGGACTGGTCGTTGCGCCAGTAGTCGCCGTCGAAGTAGAAGACCACGCCAACGGGCTTGGAGAAGTCCACACCCTCAGCGTAGACGTGGTACTGCGAGGTGGTACCGGCCGGGGAGGTGTAGGACAGGAAAGTCTGGTTGGTGCGGGTTGCCGCCACGCCGGATGCTGCCTGAGTAGCCTGTGCGGTCTGCGTGGGCTGAACGGCGGGGGTTGCAGTGTTCTGGGTAGTTGCCTGGGTAGCCGCGGGAGTCTGGGCAACCTGTGCCAGGGTGGGCTGAGCGGAAGGCTGCGCAGCCTGGGTAGCCTGTGCCGATGCCTGAGCAGCCTGTGCGGACTGGAAGGTAGCCGAGGGGGTTGCCTGCTGAGTCGCCTGGGCGGTGTAGGTCTTCTGGATGGGCTGAACCGCGGTCGTTGCGGGAGCCTGCTGAGCCTGCTTTGCCTGTTCTGCCTGCTGGCGGATCTGCACAGCAACCTGCGAGAGGGTGGGCTGCACGGTGGAGGTGAACAGGGACTTAGGAGCGGCGGTCGCGGTAGCTGCGCCGGGGATGTCCTGAACGACAGGCGCAAAAGCCGAAGCGGGTGCTACCAGGGTGCTACCGAGCACGGAGGGTACAGCGACGGCTGCGAGAGAGCCAGCCTTAACAGTGCGGGGGCGAAGTGCCATGGGTTGTCCTCGTTGTTGGTGTTTCGTGGGGCGCGGACGCCTGTGAGTGGTTGAGTGATAGGTGGTCTATAGGTGAGAAGCCTATAGGCGGTCGGCCTGCGAATGTGACGCCGCATGGAGCAAGTCCATGCAACTGTCCCGTGTGTGTTGCGGGGATGTCCTCATGTGATGGAGGGGCACAGTACTCATCCGGAGAGCTACGCGGCGGACCGCGGTGACCACGTACTCAAAGCTACCAGGTCAAAAAGCCTTTTCCAGCGGTTTTTTGGGGCTATTTTTGGGTATCGAACAAGATTCAATCTTAACAAGAGATTTTTCTCAACTTATAGTTCAGCTTGAATCACCCTCAAGTAGAGGTTGAACAGGCTATTTCTTCCTTGAATTTCCGGGGTTTTTGAGCGTTTTTTGAAAGAGTTTCAAAAAACTCTACAATTAACTTGAATGTTTTATATGTGACTATAATCACTTTCAGGGTGAAGTGTTGCACTCAAAGCCCATTTTTTGTCAAAAACCGCGGAATTCCGGGGCAAAACAGGTGATTTCCAAGCCCGGAATATAGACACCTTTCGCATATTCCACTTTGAGAATGCACTTTGAGGCAAAAATAACCCCTTCGTCACTCCCCCACTCAGGCATCCTATCGGACCCCTCATCACGCTCTTGAGACCCGCCACCAGAGCCCCCTTTCAGACCCCTGTTAGAGTCCTTTTCGAGGTACCCAAAAGCAGTAACCCAAAGGAGGCATAACCACCCTCGAATGACCACTCGGAAGTGGCTCCGCCACCCCCATGAGCACACCCCTTTGAAGCCCCGATAGGCATGCTGAGGCATACCTCGAAAGATGTCCCGAAGACCAGCCCAAGGTGCTTTCAAAGCAGTTCAATGAAGACCAGCCCAAGGTGCTTTCAAAGCAGTTCAATAAGGAGGTTTTGAGAGGCTAGAAGATCCGCTTCAAACACCCCGAAGGGGCAGCTGGCAAGACCCCAACGCCCTCCCCGAAGCACCCGCGAAAGGGTTACAGACTCACCCCTACAAGGCTCAGAAGACCCCCTCCGCGGATTGCAGAAGG
>NZ_CALJRY010000388.1 GCF_937976295.1 uncultured Rothia sp.
ATACCGGAGAGCCTTTTCTGTGCCTATATGCAGTTTGTTGCGACGGCTCGCGGACGATGCTCGCGGGGGAGTGCCCCCTCTTCAGCGCCCCAATAAGTGAATGGGTCAGCCGCCTTGAGGATGGAGACCCCGCCATTACGCATGTCCACTACGCCGTTAAGATTCAGTGCTGTTGAGGCTCAGCACCGCTACAGACGCAGCTGGTGCAGATAGCGTTCCGCCACCGCCTCCACCTGGTCCAAACCGCGCACACGACCCAGCGCCTCCGACCAAACATCAGCCTCACCGCCACCCACCGGGAAACCAGCCTCCGCCCACAACGCCGCCGTCATCGCACCCACCGAATCCGAATCCGAATCCACCGACACCGCACGGCACAACCCCTCAAACAAGGCACAACGCACCGTCGCCTCATCAGCCTCAGCCGGCAGGCTCTTCACAGCATCCGCCGCACACCAGAGCGCCACACCCAACAGCTCAGGCGCCGTCCAACCCGTACCAAAATGCTCCGCCACAGCCTCCGGAACCGGCACCACGCCCCGCTCCAGCAGGTCGACGGCACGACTCAGCGCCGCCGCCGTACGCGAAGCATCACCCGGAATCGAATCATCCGCCGCCACCGAACCACACCACGACAGCACACGACGCGCCGCCTCCAGCAACGCGTCAAACGAGCCGGACGGGGATGCCAACAAATCGCGGATGAGCAGCGCGTATGCCGCCGCTGACACTAAAGCCTCCGGGTGGCCGTGCGTCAACGCCGCCGCACGCACCGCCAACAAAACCACCGTGCGCTCCTGAGCCACCGGCAACAGCCCCAGAGCCGCCGAACGCACCAGCGCACCACTACCCAAAGCATCAGGATTCAACGACTTCGACACCAACTGCATCTCACCCGAACCCAACGCCCGCAACGTCGCCGCACCCGGACCACGACGAGCCGTCAACTCCGCAGACCCATCAATCTCACGATCCAACGAAAACGGCGCCGACTCCGGCAGAACCTCACCAATACCGCGGAACCACCGCAAATACGCCAACCACAGACACGCCAACTCATCCGCCGCCGCGCCCTCATTATTCCACTCCAAAACCTCCGTCAGGCCGTCCAGGGTGAAACACGTCAGCTGCGTATCATCACTGACCAGCAGCTCACCAAACGCCGAATCCCACGGCTTAGGGGCGAGCTCCGCAATCTGCTCAGCCGACAACAACTCCAATGGATAACCCAGCGCATCACCCAACGCAGACGCACGCAACATGCCGCGCACCCTGCCCGCAAACTCAGCCGAAACCTCAGGTGCACGCGTGAACTCAACAGAAGAAAAACTCATAGGGCGATTATCCCATGTGCGTTTAGGATGCGGAGGGTAGGGTTACAAGCGGCTTTGCGCTCATGCTCGCGGGGGAGTGCCCCCTCTGCGGCGCTGGGGCGCCTTGAGGACGGAGCCCCCGCTCCGCGTGAGTGCCTGCGCCGCGGGTTGAGCACCTGCGCCGCTGTGGGGTCCGAACCGCAAATGACGAACTGTGAGGCGCAAAACAAGACGCAGTGCCATACTGAAACCATGAAGATTCTGCACACCTCCGACTGGCACCTCGGCCGCACCTTCCACCGCAGCCCCCTCACCCGCGAACACCAGCAGTTCATCGACGAACTGCTCAACTACGTGCACGCCGAAGGCATCGACACTCTCCTCATCAGCGGCGACGTCTACGACAGCACCATCCCCACCGCCGAAAGCACGACTCTGCTCGACCAGGCCCTCACCCGCCTCATGCGCGCCGGCGTGCAAGTCATCCTCAGCTCCGGCAACCACGACTCCTTCCGCCGCCTCAGTTACGGCGCCGCCTTCTTCGAAGCCTCCGGCGTGCACCTACGCACCACCCTCGAAGACGCCACCCGCCCCGTCGAACTCACCGACGGCACCCAGCGCGTACACGTCTACGCTATCCCCTACCTCGCGCCGCGCCTGCACGCCACCGCCCTCGGCGTAGACCCCACCCACCAGGCAGTCCTCGGTGCCGTCACCGACGCCATCCGCGCCGACGCCGCAGAACGTCACACCCGCGGCGAAGGCGCCGACCGCATCATCGTCATGAGCCACGCAACCGTCAGCGACACCGCCAGCAACGCAGACGCCACACCCCGCAGCGACTCCGAACGCGACATCAGCGTCGGCGGCATCGACTGGGTACCCGCCTCCCTCTTCGACGGCTTCGACTACGTAGCCCTCGGCCACATCCACAAGCGCTACCCCGTCACCCACACCATCCGCTACAGCGGCTCACCCCTCGGCTTCTCATTCAGCGAAGAACACAACCGCAACGGCGCCTACCTCATCGAACTCGACCCCGGCGAAGAACCCACCATCAGCAGCCACGAATGGGCAACCCGCGTGCACATGAAAACCCTGCGCGGCACCATGGACCAGCTACTCAACAGCCCCGAACACACCGCCTACGAGCACGGCTACTACTGCCGCATCGAACTCACCGATGAAACCCTACCCGTCGGCGCCGTCGACCGCCTGCGCAGCCGCTACGAAACCATCTCCCACTTCAGCTACCGCAGCACCCAACCCGCCACCGACAAACCCACCGTCGCACCCCCCACCCGCGACGCCGACCCCGTCGAAACCTTCGACCAATTCCACCAATACGTACGCAACCGCCCCCTCACCAGCGAAGAACGCGACGTCATCACCACCCTCAGCGACCACATCAAAAGCCACAAGGACAACGCATGATCCTGCACAACCTCGAATTCGAAGCCTTCATGGCATACCCCAAGCGCCAAGAAATCAACTTCGACACCCTCAACAACGCCGGCGTATTCCTGCTCAACGGTCCCACCGGCGCCGGTAAAACCACCATCCTCGACGCCATCTGCTACGCCCTCTACGGCGAAACCAGCAGCGACCGCGAATCCGCCAAACTGCACTCCACCTACGCGGCACACAGCGGCACCAAACCGCGCGTGCTGCTCGACGTCACCCTCCACGGCAAGCGCCTGCGCATCGACCGCACCCCCGCCTACAACAAGCCCATCACCCGCGGCGCCCGCAAAGGCCAGATGCGCGAAGAAAGCGCCAAAGCAACCCTCGCCGAACTCGCCCCCGGCGCCGACCCCGCCGACGAAAAAGCCTGGACCCCCATCTCCAGCAGCGTCGCCGAAGTCAACCGCACCATCGCCGAACGCACCCACCTGACCAAAGAACAATTCCTCAAAGTCGTACTCCTGCCGCAGGGCCAGTTCGCGCAATTCCTCAAGTCCAAGCCCAAAGAACGCAAAGAACTGCTCAAAAAGATGTTCCCCGTCGAACACTACGAGCAGCTCTTCGCCGCCCTCACCGAGGAAGCGAAAACCGCCCAGCAGGAAGTCGCCCAGGACGAAAACACCCAGCGCGGCTACCTGGAACGTGCCCGCGTAGAAATGCTCGCCCTGCAGGCGCTCCTGGACGCTGCGGACCCGAACATTGAAGAGGCTGCGGAGGCGGAGGAGGAGACTTCCGAAACCTTCACCGCCGAGAACGTCACCGCCGAAACCCTCGACGCATGGGTCGCCGGCGGAGTAGAACACTCCCGCGAAACCTTCGCGCGCGAAAAGCAGGAACAGCAGCGCCTTACCGACGAAGCCGACCGGAACACCCGCCTGCTCGCCGAACGCGCCCAGCTGCAGGCCGATTGGCGCGAATACGAGCAGCTCTGCGAGCGCCGCACCCGCCTGACCGAACGCGCCGACGAGCACAAGGCGCAGCGTGAAGAGCTGGCGCAGGCGCGTGCCGCCGCGCCCCTGCACGCACAGTACGCGCAGGTCCACGCCGAATCGCAGGCGCTCACCGCCCGCCAGCAGGAGCAGGAGGTGTGCGCCTCTGAGCTGGATGAGACCGGCCGCGCCCTGCTTGCGGCACTCCGCGACGAGGATACTTCGCCGGAGGTCACCTTCCCCGAAGAGACCACCTTCGCCGCGCTCCCTTCCCACGATCCCGCCGAACAGCAAACCCAGCTCGAGGCGCTCCTCGACACCCTGCGCGCCCTGCAGAAGAAGGACGCGCAGCTTACCGAAGAGGAAGCCGCCGCAGCCGCCCTGCTGAAGCAGGCCAACTCCCTCGAACAGGACAAGGCGCGCGCCGAAAAGACGCTGAGCGACCTCACCGCCCAAGCCGAGCAGCTTGCCGAAGAACTCGCAGGCTACAGCACCGCCGACGAGGAACGTACCCTCGCCGCGCACCTGGTCACCGAGGCGCAGCAGAAGCACGACGCCGCCCAGCAGATGCAGCAGAAGCTGGATGCCGCCTCCGCCGCGGTCGCCGCAGCCCAGAAGCAGAGCAAGCGCACCGCCACCGCCGAGCAGAAGGCGCAGGAAAAGTGGCAGGCTTCGGCTCAGCAGGCGCTCGCCGCGACGGAGGAGTTCAAGAACCTGCAGGTACTGCGCCTCGCCCAGGCGTCCTCCCTGCTGGCGCGCGAGCTCAAGGACGGCGAACCCTGCGCGGTCTGCGGCTCGGTCGAGCACCCCGCCCCCGCGCAGATTGCCGAGGGCGAGCAGCTGGTTGAGCGTGCCGACCTGGACGCCGCCAAGGAGCGTGAAGACAAGGCCCACCAGCAGGCGCGCACCCACGAGCGGGCTAAGGACCGGGCGACCAAGGCACATCAGGAAGCCTCCGAGGCGCTTGCCGCCGCCCGCACCCAGTACGAGACCCTGGTGGCTCAGGGGGAGTGCGATGTTGAGCAGACTGCCGCCCAGCTGCAGCAGGCGCAGACCCGCCTCGCGCAGGCTCAGTCGCGTGTGACCGCGCGTGACGGCGTGCTGGTGAAGGTTGAGCGGGTGCGCGTTGAACAGCAGAAGGCTCAGGAGGCGCTACGCACCATCGAGGGCGCGGCGGTTGAGGCTCAGACTCGTCACCGTGACGCTGCGGCGCGCTGTGAGGCGGCTGCGGCTGAGTTGGCGCCTGCTCGTGCGGCGGTGGGTTTTGCGCAGCGTGTTGAGGCTGTGGAGGGCTACCGTGCGGCGCATCAGCGTCTTTCTCGTGCGGTGCTGCTGCTGGGGCAGGCGCGTGAGCGTCACGCTCTGGCGGCGGCGCAGGCTGAACGTCTGCTGGCTGAGTCTTCGTTTGAGAGCGCCGAGCTGGTGCAGGCGGCGGTGCGCACCCCCGAGCGTGTTGATGCTCTGGAGCAGACTGTTGCCGCGTATGAGGTGGAGCATGCCCGCCTCCTTGAGGGCTTTGGTCGTGAGGCGATTGTTGCGGTGGCGGCTCGTGCCGCTGCCGGTGAGCAGGCGCCGGATGATCTGCAGGGTGTGCGTGAGCAGGTTGAGCAGTTGCGTGCGGCGGCGCACCGTTTGACTCTTCGTGAGGGTGAGCGGGAGAGCGTGCTTCGTTCTTTGCAGGCGCTGCGTGCCGAGTATGCGGCGTTCCGTGCGCAGACGGCGCAGCGTTATGACCGTGCGCAGATGCTGGC
>NZ_CALJRY010000389.1 GCF_937976295.1 uncultured Rothia sp.
GCTTCCCGCTCTTTGGGTGTGCTGGATCGTTTTCTGCAGTTGCGCCGCCTGTATCGTTTCAATCTGAAGTTTGCCCCGCTGTGGGTTCCTCGTTTTTTGGCGACGGAGCCGACGTTGGCGATGGTGAATGTTGTGTTTGCTGCGGGCATGGCGGAGGGTTTCTTGCCGAATCTGTCGGCGCGCCGCCTGCGGGATCAGGAGCAGGTTCTTTCTGCCGGTGAGCTGGAGGCTCTTCGCCAGATGCAGCTCGCTACTGTGGAAGAGCTTCCTGAGGTGTCGCGTAGCGATCAGACTCAGCATCGTCTGCGCCATCTGGAAGCACTGCGTGCGGCGGGTATGGAGCCGTATCCGCTGGGCGGTGAAAAGGCTGGTACTGCTGCCTCTGTGCTGGGTGTTAAGGATGCTCTGCGTATATTCTCTTCTGAAAATATTCCAGATTCGGAATTCATGGTTTCGGGGCGTGTTCGCGCGCTTCGCAACCACGGTGGAGTTCTCTTTGTGACTCTTATTGAAGGTGACAAAACCCTGCAGGTCATCATGGAACGCAGCCTGGTGGGCGAGCGCCCGCTGAGCCTCGCCTCCCGCAACTTGGATACCGGTGACATCATCACCGTACAGGGCACCTACGGGACGAGCCGCACCGGCACCTGCTCACTGATTGCTTCCTCCTGGAGCATGGCGTCGAAGAGCCTGCATCCTATCCCCTTCGACTCCTTTACTGATCCGGAGGCGCGCCTGCGTCGCCGTTCCACGGACCTGTTGGTGCATCCGGATCAGATGCGGAACCTGCGTTTGCGCACCGCGGTGATTAAGGCGTTGCGTGCCCGACTGGATGCGGAGGGTTTCCTTGAGGTAGAGACCCCGATTCTGCATACGGTGCACGGTGGCGCGAGTGCGCGTCCATTCCGCACGTATATCAATGCGTATGGTGAGGATTTGACGTTGCGTATTGCGCCGGAGCTGTACCTGAAGCGTCTGGTGGTCGGCGGCAGTGGACCGGTGTATGAGTTGGGCCGTGATTTCCGTAATGAGGGTGCTGATGCGACCCATAATCCGGAGTTTACGGTGCTTGAGGCGTATCGTCCGTACGCGGATTATGTGCAGATGCGTGAGTTGACGGAGCGTCTGATTAAGGATGCCGCCCAGGCGGTGTTTGGTTCGGTGTCTTTGCCCCTGGGGCATAAGGCTTCGAGTGAGCGCACGGTGTCTGATGTGTCGGGTCCGTGGCGTGTGGTGTCGGTGTGTGATGCCCTGTCGGAGGCGCTGGGTCGCCGCGTGGATGTGCAGACGGATTTTGAGGAGTTGCTGTCCCTGGCGCAGCAGTACGGTGTGCGTGTTCATGAGGGTATGGGCCCGGGAGCTATCGTTGAGGAGCTGTATGGTGAGCTGGTTGAGGCGCATACGGTGGAGCCGACGTTCTATACGGATTTCCCTGCAGAGACGAGTCCGCTTGCGGCACCGCATCGTAGTGTTCCGGGTTTGGCGGAGCGTTGGGATTTGGTGATCAACGGCATGGAGATGGGCTGTGCGTATTCCGAATTGGCGGATCCGCTGGTGCAGCGTGAGCGCCTGACGGAGCAGTCGTTGAAGGCGGCTTCGGGTGACTTGGAGGCGATGGAGGTGGATGAGGATTTCCTCTACGCCTTGGAGACGGGTATGCCGCCGACGGGTGGTTTGGGTCTGGGCGTGGACCGTTTGGTGATGCTGTTGGCTCAGACACAGATTCGTGGGGTTTTGTCGTTCCCGTTTGTGAAGCCCGAACGTTCATAACCCTACCGATACTCCTGCTTATTCGCTATGCCCGGTGCGAGGTATTCGACCTTGTGCCGGGTATTTTTATGGGACAGATGACACCTTCGTGGGATCTATATTTACTCTGCCCATATATTAAGTATTCGTTACATTTTGGATTACGACCCTTTTTAAGTTGCCTAGCGGGGGTTGCACCCGACACAATGGGGTGACTAATCATGCGGAGTGTATTTGGCTCCGTTGCGCGGCATGAGTCCGCACCACCCAGCGATGTAGCCCACACGTTATCTGTCTTTCAGGTTTGAGCGTGCGGGGCTTTTTGCTTTCAAGATTGGAGTACCGAGTGGATTTTCTTCTGAATATCATCGGGGACATTAATACGCATACTGCGGGACTGACCTCCTTCGTGGATGCTGTGCAGAACTGGATGTGGAGCAATTTCCTCTACTACGCTCTGATTGCGGCTGGTCTGTACATTACGATTCGTACTCGCGGCGTGCAGTGGCGTTCCGTTAAGGAAATGATTCGCGTCCTGGGTGACCCGGTTGCTCGTGAGGCTGACGGCAAGAAGGGTATTTCTTCGTTCCGTGCGTTTACTGTGTCGGCGGCTTCTCGTGTGGGTACCGGTACTGTTGCGGGTGTTGCTTTGGCTATTGCTATGGGCGGCCCGGGTGCGGTGTTCTGGATGTGGGTTATTGCTGCTGTTGGTGCGGCTTCTGCTTTCGCGGAGTCCCTTCTGGGTCAGCTGTACAAGGAGCGCGGTAAGGATTCCTATATTGGTGGTCCGGCGTACTACATGAAGCGCGGTCTGAATGCTCCGTGGATGGGTTACATCTTTGTGGCGTTCATTGTGGTCACTTATGCGTTTGTGTTTGTGGCGGTTCAGACGAATGCTGTGGTGGATGCTGCGGCGAACTCGTTCAGCATTGATGTTTCGGGTACTAACTCGATGGGCTTCCGCATCACTATTGGTCTGATTATGGTGGCGCTGACTGCGGCTATTATTTTCGGTGGTATTCGCGCGATTTCTTCGGTGACTGAGTGGCTGGTTCCGATTATGGCGGTGCTGTATCTGCTGCTGGGTCTGCTGGTTGTTCTGCTGAACATCTCTGAGGTTCCGAATATGCTGCTGATGATTTTCCAGGGTGCTTTCGGCATTAAGGAGTTCGTGACCGGCGGTACCATGGGTGCTGTGATTTGGGGTATGAAGCGTGGCCTGCTGACTAACGAGGCGGGTATGGGTACTGCTCCGAACGCTGGTGCGACCGCTACTATTTCTCACCCGGCTAAGCAGGGTTATGTGCAGACTCTGGGTGTTTACTTTGACACGATGATGGCGTGTACCGTGACCGCGTTTATTGTTCTGCTGTCGAACCCTACCTATGGTGATCGTTCTCGTGGCGCGTCGCTGACTCAGTCGGCTTTGGCTATGCAGCTGGGCGATTGGGCGGTTCACTTCCTGACTATCGCGATTTTCATGTTTGCGTTCTCGACTGTGATTGGTAACTACTACTACGGCGAGTCGAATATGCGTTTCGTGACTGAGCGTAAGCTGCCGATGACTATTTTCCGTGCGCTGGTTCTGGTGTTTGTGTTCTTCGGCGCGATTTCTTCGCTGGATCTGGTGTGGACTACCGCGGATATGTTGAATGCCGGCATGGTGATTGTGAACTTGACGGCGGTTCTGTTGATGACTCCGCAGGTTGTTGCGGTGTTGAAGAACTATGA
>NZ_CALJRY010000390.1 GCF_937976295.1 uncultured Rothia sp.
CCAGGAGGGTCTTCGGGTTGACCGGAGTACCCGTACCCTCCGCCAGGTGGTCAATACGCTTCAGGATCAGGCCCTCACGTAGCGCCCACGGGCACACGCGCATCGTCTCAATACCAAACGCCTCCATCGCCGCCTCCGCCGCGATAGCACCCGCCAGCACCTGCGCCGCACGCGCCTTCGAAACACCCGGCAAATCGCGGCGCTCCTCCACAGTCATCGCCTCCATGCGACGAGTCCACAAACGCAAATCCTGCAAATGCATCTCACGCTTCACATACGGACCCTCCGAAGACGGCGCCGCACCACAAATACGCGCCAACGAACGGAACGTCTTCGACGTACCCACCGTCATATCCGGCGCACCATAACGCAACAGATTCTCCGCCACCGGGGCAATCTGCTCACGCACATACTTACGCAGACGCTTCACCTGCTTCGGCTTCGGCGGCTGCTCATCAAAGAACTCACGGGTCAGGCGACCCGCGCCCAGCGGCACGCTCATCGCCGCATCAGGCATGGCGTTCGTGCCAATCGAGAACTCAAAGGAGCCACCACCAATGTCAAAATCAAGGATGCGGCCCGCACCCCAACCCTGCCAGCGACGCACCGCAAAGTACGTAATCGCCGCCTCCTGGTCGCCCGAAATACCGTTCAGGCTCACGCCGGTCTGCTCACGCACCTGATGCAGCACCGCCGCACCATTACCCGCCTCACGGATAGCGCTCGTGGCGAACGCCAGCAGGTCCTCCGCCTCATTCTCGATAGCGAAATCGCGGGCGCTAGCCACGAAGCGGGTCAGCGCGTCCGCGCCCTCCTGCGAAATATTGCCCTCAGCATCGAGGTACTGCACGAGCTGCAACTGAATCTTGTGCGACGCGTACGGTTCGGGGCGCGCTCCAGGGCGGCCATCAATCAGCAGCAGGTGGACCGTATTCGACCCGACATCCAGAACTCCCAGGCGCACGATGCGCTCCCCTCCCCCGCCCCGTGGCGGGATATTATCCACGTGCGGTACCGCAGGTGCGGTGCCTCTTCCAGTCTGTCAGAGGCACCGCTCACTCCGCAAACAATCCGGGCAGATGCTCAACATCAGCACAGCACTGGCACAAAAACGCAGCTCGGGCGCAAAATTGCCCACCCGAACGCGCCGGGCACCCCGAGCACAAACGTTCCTCGGGCACGCAAAAGGCGCAGGAGGCGCCCCACCCCCACGCGGGGGTTTCGGGACGCATCCTGCGCCTTCAGTTCAGTTCAAAGTGCGCTCGGCTACTCGGCTGATTACTCGGCGGTCTTCTTTGCCGCGGTCTTACGAGTGGTCGTCTTCTTCGCGGTAGTAGACTTTGCGGTCGTCTTCTTAGTAGTGGTCTTCTTCGCGGCGGTCTTACGCTTGACCGGGCCCTTCGCACGCTTGTCAGCCAGCAGCTGCACCGCACGCTCGTGGGTCAGCGACTCGACCGACTCCGCACGCGGAACCGTAATGTTCGTAATACCGTCGGTGATGTACGGGCCAAAGCGGCCGTCCTTCACCACAATCTTCTTCTCGCTGACCGGGTCCACGCCCAGCTCAGCCAGCGGGGGCTTAGCCGCCGCACGACCGCGCTGCTTCGGCTGGGAGTAAATCTCCAGTGCCTGCTCCAGCGTAATCGTGAAAATCTCCTCCTCGCTACCAATCGAGCGGGAGTCCGTGCCCTTCTTCAGGTACGGGCCAAAGCGACCGTTCTGCACGGTAATTTCCACGCCCTCAGCGTCGGTACCGAGCACGCGCGGCAGGCTCATCAGCTGCAGTGCCTGCTCCAGGGTCACGGTCGCCAGGTCCATGGACTTGAACAGGGACGCGGTGCGCGGCTTGGCGGGCTTCGGCTTCTTCTTCGGCTTGGGCTTACCGTTCTTGTAGTACTCGGTCGGCTGCGCGTCCAGGTACGCCTGGATCTGCTCCTCGGTCATCTCTTCGATGACTTCGGTGACGTAGGGGCCGTAGCGGCCGTCGCGTGCCACAATCTGGTTGCCGGAGACCGGGTCCACGCCGAGCACGCGGCCGTCGGACTTGCCCTGTTCGAGCAGTTCGCGTGCCTTCGCTTCGGTCAGTTCGTCCGGTGCCAGGTCGGCGGGTACGTTCGCGCGGATCGGTTCGGTCAGTTCGCCGGTCTCGGTATCGAGGGTGCCTTCGGCTTCCAGGTAGGGGCCGAACTTGCCCACGCGCAGCACAATACCGTCCGCGATCGGGATGGAGTTGATGCTGCGGGCGTCAATCTCGCCGAGGTTGTCGACGATGGGCTTCAGGCCGCGCTTGGAACCGCCGCCGAAGTAGAACTCGCCCAGCCATTCGACGCGGGATTCTTCGCCGCGTGCGATGCGGTCGAGGTCTTCTTCCATCTGCGCGGTGAACTCGTAGTTCACGTAGGGGCCGAAGCTGGATTCGAGCAGGCGCACCACGGAGAACGCGATCCAGGACGGAATCAGCGAACCAGAACGAACGTTCACGTATCCGCGGTCCATGATGGTCGAAATAACCGCCGCGTAGGTGGACGGGCGGCCAATGCCCAGCTCGTCCAGGGTCTTCACGAGGGATGCCTCGGTGTAGCGCGGAGGCGGCAGGGTCTCGTGGCCGGCGGGTTCAATCGCCTCGGCGGTCAGTGCCTCGCCGGTGGTCAGGTTCGGCAGGCGCTTCTCAGCGTCCTTCGCCTCACGCTCAGCCACGCGGGATGCGTCAACACCCTCCTCGTAGGCGGCGAGGAAGCCGCGGAAGGTGATGACGGTGCCGGATGCAGCGAACTCAGCGTCCTGGCCGTTAGATGCCACGGCGCCCAGGCGCACGGAGGCGGTGGAACCGGTCGCGTCGGCCATCTGGGAGGCGACGGTACGCTTCCAGATCAGCTCGTAGAGGCGGAATTCGTCGTTGGACAGGGCGCCGCGCACAGCGTCCGGGGTGCGGAAGGTGTCACCGGCGGGGCGGATTGCTTCGTGGGCTTCCTGCGCGTTCTTGCTCTTGGAGGTGTACACGCGCGGTGCGGAGGGCACGAATTCTGCGCCGTACAGCTCGGATGCCTGGCGGCGTGCGGCGGAGATTGCCTGCTCGCTCAGTGCCACCGAGTCGGTACGCATGTAGGTGATGTAACCGTTTTCGTAGAGGCGCTGCGCCACCTGCATGGTCACGCGGGAGGAGAAACGCAGCTTACGTGCGGCTTCCTGCTGCAGGGTGGAGGTGGTGAACGGCGCTGCCGGGCGGCGCTTGTACGGCTTGGTCTCAACGGAGCGCACCGAGAACGCGGCGGACTGCAGGGCTACGGCGAGCGCGCGGGCGGCTTCCTCGTTCAGGTGGGTGACCTTGGAGGTGTTGAGGGTGCCGTCGTCGGCGAAGTCCTTGCCGGTGGCGATGCGGTTGCCGTCTACGGCGACCAGCTTGGCGTCGAAGCCTTCGGAGGATGCGGTCAGGAAGCGTCCGGACAGGTCCCAGTAGTTGGCGGCGACGAATGCCATGCGTTCGCGTTCGCGTTCGACGACGAGGCGGGTTGCGACGGACTGCACGCGACCTGCGGAGAGGCCGCGGCCGACCTTGCGCCAGAGCACGGGGGAAATTTCGTAGCCGTAGATTCGGTCGAGGATGCGGCGGGTTTCCTGCGCGTCGACCAGGTGCAGGTCGATGTCGCGCAGTTCGCCGAAGGCGCGCTGAATGGCTTCCCGGGTGATTTCGGGGAAGGTCATGCGGTAGACGGGTACCTTGGGCTTGAGGACTTCTTTGAGGTGCCATGCGATGGCTTCACCTTCGCGGTCACCATCGGTTGCCAGGTAGAGCGCGTCTACTTCTTTGAGTTTGCGCTTGAGTTCGGCGACCTTTTTCTTCTTGTCGGGGTTGACCACGTAGTAGGGTTCGAAGTTCTCTTCAACGTTGACAGCGAACTTGCCGACGGGGCTCTTTTTGAGGTTTTCGGGCAGTTCGGAGGGCTGCGGAAGGTCGCGGATATGGCCCATGGATGAGTCGACGAGGTAGTCCTCGCCGAGGTAGCTGCTAATGGTTTTGACCTTGGAGGGAGACTCCACAATCAGCAGGGCTTTTCCGTTCTTTGCCTGAGCGGGCACGGCACTCCTCTATCTGTGTGTTGAAAAGCTACGTATTCAACCATAACCTACGCTGGCACCTGTGGGCGCCGGCGGGGCGTGGTGTATTCGCGGGTGATGTGAATAGTGGGGGTGTAATTTGTGTTGAGTTTATGTGGTGCGTTCGGTGCGTTTCATGCGGCGAGCGCGCGGTGGCCCGGCGCGCGGCGAGCTATCCCGGTTCTTGTTGATGTGACCGGGCGTGTTGAGCTTGCACGAGTGCGCAGGGTACTCGGTACATCATACGGTACCGGAAGCGGTGGTGTGTGCACGGGGGTATGTGCACGGGGTGCACGAGGCGGGGGCTGGAGCGCACCGCACGGCGCCCGCATCTGTGCTTCTAGCCCGTTCACCTGCACTTCTAGCCCGCTAGCCAACCCTTCTAGCTGGTCAGGGTGTCCGAGTCGGGGTGGGTGCCGTCCAGGTATGCGGGCAGTAGCGGGTATTCGCGGCCGTACACGGTCTGCGGCACGATGCGCACCCACTGCATTTCGTGGGTTTCGGAGTCGGGCAGGTCGAAGGTGCGCACGATTTGCGGGGTCATTTCCGGCGGCAGCCAGTGCGCAATACCGACTACGATGACGGAGCGGATGCCGTCTTCGAGGGTTTCGTCGATTTCGAAGGCGACGCGGCGGCTGACCACCACGGAGGAGAACTTGTTGCCGCGGGTGGTGCGGATGTAGATTTCCTGCTTGTCGTTTTGGTGGGCGACGGCGTAGAGCACGGGCAGCACATCGACGTGCTGTCCGTCAGTGAGGATGAGGCGGCCGAGAGTGTTCGCGTGCAGACGCTCCCAGCACTTGTCGACGCTGATACTTTCATCGGGGTACAGGTTACTCATGGTTTCAGTGTATGCGATGGGGTGGGTGCTCTTGCGCAGATGACGGTTTTGGTCAGTGGGTGGGTCGGGGCTCGTGAGGTTAGGGCTTCTTCCCCGCTGGTCCGTGCGGCGTTCTCTGCCCGCCCCGTTCAGGCCAGTGGGTCGGGCGGTCGGGTGCGGCGGGTGCGTAGAATGGTGTGCATGACTATTTCTGCCGCCACTTTCGCCCCCGAGTACGCCGCCGTTGCGGATGCTCCCCGCAGCGATGATTACGCCCGCCTGGCCCGCATCCGTGAACGCCTGCTAGCGTTGAACTACAGCTATGACGCTGTGCAGGAGCTGCTGGGCGTTGAGGCGGCTGAGGCGATGGCTCGTGACCAGGTGGTTCCGGGCCTGTGGCGTGTCGAGCAGATTCTGCGCGGCGATTACAGCGTGGAGGAGAAGAACCTGGCGCGTCTGCTGGCGTTTTTCCTGCTGGCTCGCCCGCTCACCGAGGCTGAGGCAGCCGAGGTTTTCGCAGACACCCTGGTCGACTTCGAGAATGCCGCACTGATTGAGCGCGACGCCACGGATTCTGCCCACTGGACCGCGAGCGTTGACCTGCGCCCGCACGCCGCCGATGACGGCACCGAAATCTTTGTTGCCGCCGACCTGGGTGCGCATCAGCGGCCCGGCGTGCTCCGTAAGGATCACGTGCTCGGCATTGGTCACGCCTCCCTGACTCTGGCGCAGATTACCGAGCGCACCCCCGTCAAGCGCGCCCTAGATGTGGGCACCGGTTGCGGTATTCAGACCTTCCACCTGCTCGCCCACGCTGAGCACGTGACCGCCACCGATATTTCGGAGCGTGCCCTGGCGTTCACCCGTTTTAACCTGCTGCTGAACGCGCAGACGCTGAACATTGATCCGCAGAACCCGCAGGCGCGCGTGAGCCTGCGCGAAGGTTCCCTGCTAGAGCCGGTCGCCGGTGAGCTTTTCGACCTGGTGGTGTCGAACCCGCCGTTCGTGATCACCCCGCGCGTTGCCGGTGAGAGCGCCGATGAGCAGTTCACCTACCGTGACGGCGGCCTGCCCGGTGACGAAATTGTGAGCACAATGGTGCGTCAGCTGCCGTCGGTGCTGGTGCCCGGTGGCCGCGCGCAGATGCTGGGCAACTGGGAGATTATTCGTGATTCTAAGGACCCGGAAGCACCGCGTCCGTGGGATGAGCGCCCGCGCGCCTGGGTTGCTGACGGTGGCGCGGAGGCGTGGTTTATTCAGCGTGAGGCGCTGACCCCCGCTTCCTACGCGGAGACCTGGTTGAAGGATGCGAGCGAGAACCGCGACCGCAGCCACTACGAGCAGACTTATGTGGCGTACCTGAACGACTTCGCTTCCCGGAACGTTCATTCTATTGGTTTCGGCATGATTTGGCTGCGCCGCCCGACCGAGGCGACCGCGGCAGGCGTGACCGCGCCCCTGCAGCGTTTCGAGGAGATCACCTACCCGATTCAGCAGCCCATCGCCCGCGCCCTGACCGAGTCTGTGCGCCGCTACGACCGCCTCGCCGCCATGGACGATGAGGCGCTCCTCGCCGCGCACCTGGAGGTCGCCGAGGACGTCACCGAGGAACGCCACGGCCGCCCCGGTGCCGAGCATCCCAGCGTGATTTTGCTGCGTGCCGGTTCGGGTCTGTGCCGCACCCAGCTGCTCTCCACCGAGACGGCTGGCTTTGCGTCGGCGAGCGATGGTGAGCTTGCCGTGGGCCAGATTGTGGCGGCTCTTGCCATGCTGCTTTCCTGGCCCGAATACGACGAGGCTGCCGCCGCGGCACGCGGTACGCAGGAGCAGCATCCGCGCGACACCCTGCTGCATGCGGTGCGCGAGCTGGTGCTCAAGAGCTTCCTGCACTTTAGCGATGAGCAGGGCTAAGCGTGCGCATTTGGTCTCTTCACCCTTCCCTGCTTGATCGTCGCGCGCTGGTCGCCTGCTGGCGTGAAACTCTGCTGGCGCAGAAGGTGCTGCGGGGTCTGACTCGCGGGTATACGAACCATCCGCAGCTGATTCGTTTTCGTGCGCATCCGCAGCCGCTGGAGGCGGTTGCCGCCTACCTATCCGGGCTGGCGGATGAGGCGGATGCCCGCGGCTACTCTTTCAACCGTGCGCTGATTGGTGCGGGCGAAAGCACTGATAAAGCCGGCAAAAACGGCGCCGATAAGGCAGAAAACCCGTACGCTTCGGTTGCGCGTATTCCCGTCCCTCTCGGGCAGCTGGAGTACGAGCTCGCCTTTTTACGGCATAAGGTGGCGGGGCGCGACCCGGAGTGGGAGCGCCGGTTGAGCGAGCGTTTGGCGACGCGCGGCGAGTTGGCGGCGTGTGCGCATCCGCTTTTTGAGGTGGTTCCGGGGGCTATTGAGCCCTGGGAAAAGACGAAAGATTTCTAAAAACGTGAGCATAGTAATGCCCCGGCGGTAACCCTTACGGGTGCCTGCCGGGGCATTGCTATATGTACGGCTCAAGCTACAGTGGCTCAAGCATCTCAGCTCGTTATAGAGCGCCGAAAACAGCTTGGCGCTGGATCTTTACCTCAGGGGCTTTACCTCTGGGTTTTTACCTTGAGGGTCTTTACTTGGTGGTCAGTGCGGGCTTGATTTCCTTGACGATGGCGTCGAGCATCTTCAGGTTGAAGTCCACACCCAGCTGGTTCGGGATAGTCAGCAGCACCGTGTCCGCCGCCTGAACCGCCTCATCACGGGCGAGCTCTTCAGCAATATCCGCCGGGTCACCAATGTAGCTGCGACCAAAGCGGGAGAAGGTGTTGTCGATAATGCCGGTGTAATCCTGCGAGTCCTCTGCGGCGCGGCGACCGAAGTAGCGTGCCGAGGTTTCGTCAATAACGGGCAACACCGAACGGGACACCGAAACACGCGGAACACCCGAATTGCCCGCCTTCACCCACTCGGAGCGGAAGAGTCGAATCTGCTGCGCCTGCTGCTGATCGAAGGGAATGCCCTTATCTTCCAGCATCAGGGTTGAAGACATCAGGTTCAGACCCTTCTGCGCGGTCCACACGGCGGTGCTATCGCTGCCTGCACCCCACCAGATGCGGTCGCGCAGACCCGGCGACTGCGGCTGAATGGGGGCATACTTGCCCGCCATGCGAGCGCTGGGCGCCATGCCCTCGCCCTCAATTGCCTTGAGGAAAATGTCGAGGTGGCGGCGCGCCATATCGCCCTCGTCTTCGCCTTCTGCCGGGTAGTAGCCGAAGCTCTCAAAGCCGCGGATAACGGACTCGGGCGAGCCGCGGGAGACACCCAGCTGCAGTCGACCCGCAGCGATGAGGTCTGACATGGCGGCAAGTTCTGCCATGTAGAGCGGGTTTTCGTAGCGCATGTCAATCACGCCGGTGCCGAGCTCGATGCGTTCGGTCTTGGCGGCGATTGCGGAGAGCAGCGGGTAGGGGGTTGCCTGCTGCTGGTCGAAGTGGTGCACGCGGAAGAACGCGCCGTCCAATCCGATGTCTTCGGCGCCTACAGCAAGGTCGATTGCCTGGTGCAGGGATTCTGCGGCGGAGGGTACGCGGGAGCCGGGGACCTCAGCCCAGTGGCCGAAGGAGAGGAAGCCAAGCTTCTTCTCGTCGCCGCGCATGGGCTCGAGGTGGCTGATGCGGATGGATTCGTCGATCTGCGGGGTGCCGGAGTTATTAGGGGTGTTCATGGTTTTTTCCTTTGCGGGTTGTGCCCGGCCTCTTCTACTACCGGGCTGATGGTTTAAGTCTAAACCCAAATACTTTACATGTCAAGTATTTTGTTTCGGAATGTTACGCGAGAGTACCACTCCCCCGGTCTCACGGCACACCCACCCGCCGGAACACAAATACTGACGCAAAATACTGGCGAAAATATAGGCGCAAAGTATGGGCGCAAAAGGGCACAGAAAAGCCCGGCGGCACGAACACATCGCACCACCGGGCACTTCTATTCAACAGCTAAAACTTGTAGCTATAACAGCAGAAACAAACTACCCTAGGAACGCTTCGCCAGCGGAACCCACAGCTCCATGCGGTAATCAGCCGCCTGCATATCGCCGCGACCGTACACCTCAAGACCACCCACCGGGCGGTACTGCGGATTCTTCGCGAAGAACGCCTCCTCAAAGCTCGCAAAGCCAGCCGGAATGGACTCCGAAATCGGGCCGGTCACCTCAACCACCGCGTAGGTGCTCGCAGGCAACTCCAGCACGCCCAGGCCAAGCTTCGCCGCGCTCGCCGGCTCCGACACCAGGAAGCCCGCCGTGTAGCGGACCTGCCCCTTCGGGTTCGGCTGAGTGCACACGCCCAGGTACTGGGTCACGTTCAGAACATCCAGCATCGCCGGGGACGCCTTCTGATTCAGCTCATCCCACAGCGAAGAGAAGTCGCCGTCCAGGGGGAACACCTGCGAAACGCCGGCAACAACCATTGCCGGATGTTCCTCAATGCGAGGTTCAGAAATCTGAACCGCGCCGCCCTTAGCGGCTGCCATTAGGCGTTCGCCTCAGCTGCTTCGCGGTCCACCGAGCACTCGGGCACGCAGTGGCGCTTCGCGTCATCAGCTGCGCACTCGGGGCAGAGCAGAACCAGCTCGCGGCAGGATTCGTTAGAGCAGTTCTCGAACTTGTTCGAGGGGGCGCCGCACTGTTCGCACTTACCGATAGTGACGGTGTCCGGGGTGAACTCCATGTGCATGCGCTTGTCGAAGACGTAGAGCGAGCCTTCCCAGAGTTCCTTATCGCCGTACTTCTCGCCGTAGCGCACGATGCCGCCGTCGATCTGGTAGATCTCCTTGAAGCCGCGGTTCTTCATGAGCGCGGAGAGAATTTCGCAGCGAATACCGCCGGTGCAGTAGGTGATGACCGGCTTGTCCTTAATGTGATCGTACTTGCCGGACTCGATCTCGCGGATGAAGTCGTGGGTGGTGCGCACGTCGGGAACGATAGCGTTCTTGAACTTGCCGATCTTCGCCTCGAACGCGTTACGGCCGTCGAAGAAGACCACTTCGTCGCCGCGCTCTTCAACAAGCTTGTTGACCTCTTCAGGCTTCAGGTGCACGCCGCCGCCAACGACGCCGTTCTCGTCCACCTGCAGCTCGTCGGGAGCACCGAAAGCCACAATCTCGTCGCGAGCCTTCACGGACAGGCGGGGGAAGTCCTCCGCGCCACCCTCGGACCACTTGAACTCCATGTTCTTGAAGCCGGGGTACTTGCGGGTTTCCTTGGTGTACGCCTTGACCGCGTTGATTTCGCCGCCGAGGGTGCCGTTAATGCCGTGCTTGGAAATGAGGATGCGCCCGCGCAGGCCGAGCTTCTCACAGAGGGCACGCTGCCAGAGCATGACCGCCTGCGGGTCGGCGATGGGGGCGAACTGGTAATACAGAATAATCTTATTTTGAGCCACGAAACTATTTTATCGTCATATACGCCTAAAACATGCAGATTTTTTGATATGTGCGCGCTGACTAAGGGGTTGGCGGTACAGGAGCAGGCTCAGAACTGGAGTTAGGGCGCGGGTTTAGGGTAATACCTGACCGACAACAGGTCGGGTTTTCACCCGCCGCTCTACAATGGAACCCATGCCGCACAGCACCCCTTCGCAGAACGCCAACCAGCACCCCGAACAGCACCCCTCGCAGCTGCAAGGGCAGTCTGCGGCGCGCCCAAAAACGCTACGCTACCGCGAGCTGCCCGCGAGCGCACAGCAGGTGCTGGCTTCTCTGTTGCCGGAGGCGGAACGCACCGGAACCCTGCCCGAGCAGGTGACCCATATTCACACCATTGCCGCCAGGGAGGCGAGCTACGCGCCGTGGCCGCTGTGGTTGCATCCGCGTGTGGTGGAGGCCTTCGAATCGCTCGGTATTGCTGAGCCTTACGCCCACCAGGTGCAGGCGGCAAACGCCGCCCATGCGGGTCTTGATGCGGCGCTGGCGGCGAGTGCGGCGCGCTACGGCTGGCAGGCGGGGCGCATCGAAGCTGAGCGCATTGAGGCGGGGCGTATCGAGGGGTCGGCGAAGGCTCCCGCGCACACCGAAGACGCGAATGGTACCGGCAGCGGCGGGCACGTGATCATGGCGACGGGTACCGCCTCGGGCAAGACCCTGAGCTACCTGATGCCCACCTTGGACGCTATTTATCGTGCTTCATGCGGCGAGCCGGTGAGCTCAACTTCCGCTTATTCCGGGGCGGAAAACCTTAATAATAGAGCGAACGTTCTCTACATTTCGCCGGCGAAGGCACTCTCCGCCGACCAGCTCACCGCCCTCACCTCCTACAACCTGCCCGGACTCCACGCGGCAAGCTACGACGGCGACACCCCCGTCGGCGAACGCCGCTGGATCCGCGAACACGCCAACTTCATCCTCACCACCCCGGACATGCTCAACTACTCAATCCTGAGCAACCACCGGCAGTGGGCATCCTTCCTGCGCGGGCTGCGCTACGTGGTGCTCGACGAGGCGCACAGCTACCGCGGCGTTTTCGGCGCGCACATCGCCAACCTGCTGCGCCGCCTGCGCCGCGTCTGCGCGCTCTACCGCACCGTGCCCGTGTTCTACGGCGCCTCCGCAACCAGCTCCAATCCGGTTGAGTCTTTCTCCAAGCTCATTGGCGTGCCGCAGCAGGCGGTCACCGCCATTACCGAGTCCACCTCCGCGCGCGGTGAAACCACCGTCGTGCTCTGGGAGCCCGAATTCATGCCGCCCAAGGCGCACGATCAGCTCGCCAAGGGTGCCCGTAGCACCCAGCAGCAGGCGGTCCAGTCGAAGGCTGAGCAGGAGGCGCCGCGCCGCGTCTCCCCCGTGGAGCAGGGCGCGCAAATGCTCACCGACCTGGTGCTTTCCCGCACCCGCTCGCTGGTTTTCGCCGGTTCGCGCCGCAGCGTAGAAATCCTCTCGCAGAAGACCCAACGCTACCTCGACGAGGTTGAGCCCGGCCTCGCCCACCGCGTCGCCGCATACCGCGCCGGGTACACCCCCGAAGAGCGCCGCGAACTCGAACGCAAACTCCGCAACGGCGAACTGCTCGGCCTGGCGAGCACCTCCGCGCTGGAGCTGGGCATCGATATCTCCGGACTGGACGCCGTACTCGTGGCGGGCTGGCCGGGTACCCGCGCCTCCTTCATGCAGCGCGTGGGCCGCGCGGGTCGAAGCGGTCAGGACGCGCTCGCCGTGCTCATTGCCGACGACAACCCGCTCGACACCTACCTGGTGCACCACCCGGAGGCGATTTTCGGGCAGGAGGTTGAGGCGACCGTTTTCGACCCGACAAACCCGTACGTGCTTTCCCCGCAGCTGTGCGCCGCCGCGCAGGAGGCACCCATCCGCGCCGAAGAGCTGAGCCTTTTCGGACCGCACACCGCCGCCCTGCTGGATCGGCTGGTGCAGCAGGGGTACCTGCGTCGCCGCCCGGACGGCTGGTACTGGACGCACGCAGAATCAGCCGCCGAGCTGGTCGATATCCGCGGCACCGGCGGCGGACCCTACCAGCTCATCGACGCCGAAGACGGCACCCTGGTTGGCACCATGGACGCCGCGCACGCCATGAGTCAGGGGCATCCGGGCGCAATCTACATTCACCAGAGCGCGCAGTACGTGGTCGAGTCCCTCAGCGAGGGCGAGCGCGTGATTCTGCTCAGCCGCGTCTACCCGGACTACTACACGCGCGCCATTGAGAGCACCGAGGTGCGTATTCTGGCGGAGCGTGCGCGGGTCAGTTACGGTGCGCAAAACGTCCTTGGGGAAGCGGTTCCCAGCGAGCCTGCTCCCGATGAGTCTGCGCCCGAAATCTCTATCCCGGACGAAATCAACTCGCAGCAGCTCGCCCCGCTCACCATGCACCGCGGGCAGGTTCAGGTCACCGACCAGGTCACCGGCTACCGGCGCTTCTCCGTCTACGGCGGCGAATACCTGGGCGAAGAGGCGCAACCCATGCCGCCGGAAGTGCTCATGACCGAGGCGGTCTGGTTCACCTTCGAGCCCAGCTACCTGTTCGGTGCGGGCGTGACCGAAGAGGACGGCCCCGGCACCCTGCACGCCGCCGAACACGCCGCCATCGGGCTGCTACCGCTCATCGCCACCAGCGACCGCTGGGACTTGGGCGGACTCTCCACGCTGCTTCACGTGGACACCGGCAGGCCCACCATTTTCGTCTACGACGCCGCACCCGGCGGCGCCGGCATTAGCGAGCGCGGCTTCAACGCGGTTGCGCAGTGGCTGAGCGCCACCCTCGAAGCGATCGAAAGCTGCGGATGCGACAACGGTTGCCCCTCCTGCGTGCACTCACCCAAGTGCGGTAATCGCAACGAACCGCTCAGCAAGCACGGCGCGCGGGCGCTACTGCAGGCGATGCTGAGGAATATGAGCTTATAAAAGTCTTGAATTCCTTCTAAAAACAAATAACATTCCACATTTATTTATATAATAATTCATCCTTTCAAATTACTTTTGAGTAATTTGAAAGGATGAATTACATTAATATTTAAATTATATTTCCCTATACCAGAGAGCGAAGGTGTTTTAATATTTCAATAATTTTTTGCGACTCCAAAAATTTTACATACTCCTCCATAATGAGCCAATCAACATTACCTTCCAAATCAACCGGAAGTGTCAATATCTCCGCCTTAAGACGCTTAGCACTTCTCTTGTAGTAATAATTATATTTACTACGAACACGGTCAGCAATCGTGGTTATAAATTTACCATTGTACTCATTTAAATACTTTGAAGTTCCCACCGTTACATCTGAGGTGGCAATAAAAGACTCTTTTTTATAAACAGAGTACCCCATAGACCCCTCGCCATTACGAACAAAAACGACAGTATTCCCTGGATACTCAATATTAGGGTTTGACTTCACATAATTGCTTACGCCGTTATTTCGATTAGTTGCAGCAACATAGCTTGTCCCACCAGTGGAAACAACAGTCTGCTGATTCATAGGGACAGAAGTCCTCCTAATAAACTTAAATATATCTCCTAGAGAAAATTCCCCCCAATTCTCAATTTGCACCAGCTCTTCAGGTGCATCCATCTCTTTAAGTTTAAATTCATAAAACCGAATAATTTCTTTAATTTTCTCACCTTGAATATTACTGATATACCATTCCATAAAATCCCAATCAGGTTCTCCATTTTCATCGGCGGGTAACATTATATTACTACGCTCCAAACGACCAAGAGTAGCACCATTAGCTCCCCAGGTAAATTTTTCGACCTGGTTTCGAATTACTGGTATTACAAACATTGCAGTCACTCTATTCAGCCTTGGATGCGATATAACCTGAATATTTTGTCCAGTATAGTACTCTCGAGGCTGGTAAAAAACAGTTTGCGTATCAAGACCAATGGTAATTGTGTCACCCGGATCAAGCTCCACAGCAGCATTTTGACTCAGAGATATTTCAGTCTTCCATCCATTATTGTTAGCCGTTCTAGTAATATATGGAACTTCCTTTTTAGAAATATCAGATTTATCAAAATCCAACCCACTGGAAGTAGAGCGTAAATCAAACACTCCCCCTTCGCCACAGAATTTAAAAACTTTCCATCTTTGATTTTCTAAAATATCTGCTTTAGAAGCCACTCTAGCTCTTCTCCTTGCTATTTTCTACCTCATCAGAAAAAATTGACCCCAAAAGATTACCACGCCCATGAGAAATCATATTGACCTCAAAAGTCAAGAAGTCAGCGATAGTATTTTCAAAATCAGCAACTGCGGGAATCTCATCGTTAAAATAATAGTACGAATGAAGCCATTCGTCTCCCGGCTTCACTTCAGCCAATACGATAAATTTATTCGGCGCTTCGATACGTCCATGCCATACATCAAGCAGGTACTGTTTCCGGTCCTTTGCCACAGCAGTCTCAACAAGGCCCTTATGTTTCAAGACCTTATAGCCGTCATCAGTAAAGTCAATAAACTTAACTTTCTTGCCACTCGGGTGCTTTTCATGGGCAGTAAAAATAGCAATACAAGGAACAGTTCCTACACCATAAAAGGTATCCTTCTGCAGATTAATAACGCCTTCCAGAGTATGTTTTTTAAGCATATTGTCGCGATCTGCTGACAACGTAGTAAAGGCAGACTGCGGGATAATTACAGCAGCGCGTCCACCTTCCACCAAACTGTCAAGAAGATGTTCTGTAAATTTAATTTCATATTGTTCAGGGTGAGCCTTGCTTCCTTGAGAGTATGGAGGATTCATCATACCCACAGTACATCCTTTTTGTTGCAGAACAGATGGAGCTTGAGCAAGGAAGTCAACATTCTCAAGATTTGATTTTCCATCCCCACGCAAAATCATATTTGTGGTAGCTACAGTGAACATATAAGACTGGGACTCAATGCCGATCAACTGCTTCTTACGAATACTATTTCGCTGAGCATCGTTAGACGCTTTATCCAGCATATTTCGCATGGCTGCAATCAAGAATCCTGCAGTACCACAAGTTGGGTCAAGGACTTTATCTTCTACTGATAAATCTAGAAGCTCGCAGAAAAGATCCGTGATATGACGTGGAGTGAGGACAATACCTAGCGATTGCCCATCTCCACCAGAATAAGACATAAATTCACCATAAAAGCGACCCAAAATGTCTTCAGAAGTTTTACTAAAGCGTATGCTCGTATAAATTTTTTCGTACAGGAACCGCGTATAGTGCTTAAGGGGAGTCATGCCGAGCGTATCATTTTTTACGTTAATCATCTCCGTATCTGTAATAACACGAAACTGAGTCAGCATTTTATCGCGCTTTACCTCTGGAGATACATTCGAACGCTTTAGATTGGCTTCAATTGCATCATAAATCTTCTTACCATCAGTCACCTCCTCGTCTCCGACAAGTTTATCGATATCGAAATTTCCAAATTCAATTTCGCGCAGCGCAAGCAAGATTCCAGAAACAATAAGGGGCTTATCGGTATCTTTAATACTTCCATATGCTCGCAAGTCTTCATGAAGAGTTGCTGCATCCAAAATTAGTTGACGAGTCTCAAGGTCATAATTAGTATCCTCTTCCAGCACCTCACGCATATAATATTCATCAATATTCTGTGGGCTAAAAGATACAAATGTTTCTATCTCTTCCAATTCTTTATAATCTCCTCTTTCGTTTACAAAAATTGGAGAAATTCGATGCTGCCTACCGTCACCTGAAACACCAAGCGCAAATACTTTGTTGAAAGATGTATTCTTTGCGAGGTTTTTAGCATAATGCAACGCACCGTTTAGTGCATATTTTTCAATTGACCTTGCTTCAGTAAGCAGGGCACCATCAGATCCCCGATTTTCATGCTCTCTTATGGACTTCTTATTTTCTACAACGATAAGAAAATCTTTCGAAACGCCGATAAAGTCCGGCGCGCCGTGTTGTCCGTTAAGTTTTTTTGATGCTGTTTTAAGAGCATCATTGATTTCTTTAATCCCGCTCCCCTGGGGGCTCGCAACGATATTTGCCTCTTTGAAGAGACCACTGACCCAGATGTCAGTCTCGGCTTCGACTCTAGCCATGACTGTAGGTTCTCCTTCCTATGAATATGACTCTCTGAGTCTATCCTGACGGCAGTGAAAACATCCAGTATTTTGGTCATACCTCTTCTAGGCTGGTTTGCAACCCTACCAGTAAACCAAATATGACTTAGTGTTACAGCATATACTCTCCTCTCAAACCGTTGTATATTAAAACAAGTTTTAATATCTTTATTTATGCAAAAAGATTCAAAAATATCTATATACAGCAACCGCAACGAGCCGCTCAGCAAGCACGGCGCGCGGGCGCTACTGCAGGCGATGCTGCAGAGCATGGCGGAGGCGTAAGTTACTGCAGGAGGCGCAGAGCGCGCTGGGATGACAACTCCCGATGAGCGCAAATAGCCTAGTCGGTTAGGTTTTCTGGCTCGGGAGGTTCCGAGACCGAGTCCCGCTCAGCTTCCAGTTCCTCCTCCAGCTCGGCGACCTCATCAGGGCTCAGCTCCTCCGCGTTGCCCGCCGCCGCGTGTTCTTCTTCGGGGTGCCCTTCTTCGGCGCGCTCTTCTTCGGGGTGTTCAGCTCCGGCGCGGGCACGCACCCTCGCCGGGCCCAGCGCGCCCATGGGCCCTGCGACCGGGACGGCGACCGTCACCTCCACCGTTTCGGGGCGATCCGGGAACGTGCAGGATTCCAGGTGCGCGCCGTGACGTTCGGCAAGATCTGCCGCGACCGCGCACGGATCCCCCTCGGTGAGCCCGCGGTAGGCGTCTGCCGCCGCGAGCGCACTCAAATCAGCGGCCGCGGAAGCCCTGCGGTTCGCGGACACCACCCCGATGAGCCCTGCAACCACCACGGTCACCACCAGTAGCGCGGCAATAATGGTGAGGGCGAGGACGGTGCCGCTACCCTCTTCGGGGTGTTCTTCCGCGGATGAGGCAAGGACCGGGCTTTTATTCACCATCATTGCCGAGGCTTTCTTCACCGGTGCTTTCTTCGCTGTCGGTGCCGCTTTCAACGCGGGCGTGGGCATCCGCCCGCAGCACCCAGCCGGTTGCCGAGCCAATCACGCCGGGGGCGGGACGACTCACCCGCACGTGCACCTGCCGGGCGCGCCCCGCTTCTGTCACGGCTGCGTCGTCAGGAGAAACGGAAATCTGCACGCTCTGCGCCGGGTCGATGCGGCTGACGGCGGAGCGAATCTGCGCCTCGGAATCTCCGCGGGCGGCGGCTCGTGCAGCCGTTCGCGCGGACTCCTCCACTTTGAGCTGTGCAACGCCCGTGGAGGCGGCACCCAGGCAGAGGGCGAGCACCACCGTCACGGCGGGTAGGGCGACCGCAAATTCGGCGGTAATCACACCCTCTTCTGCCGAGCTCCTGTGCGGGGTCGAGGGTACAGGTTCTACCCCGGCTTTCCCTGCGGAGCAAGTGCGCCGCAAGGCACCCAAATTCACATGAGCGTTCATTCTTTATTCCTCCTTTCTAACTTGATTTTCCGCAGAACTTAGCATCTAGCCCAAAACCCTGCGGTGGGCTTTCCTGAACCCCTGAGTAAGACCTTTAGAGCAGCCCCGTATTGCCCGCAATGGACAGGGCATTACGCACAATATCCAGGAGCATGGAACGCACCTCATCCGACTTGAGAATCAGCACCAGCAGGCCCGCAAAACCGACCGCCGCGAGCATCACAATGCCGTACTCCGCGGTGGATGCGCCCTCCTCCGGATCGCCCGCCGGGGCGTACTCTTCGAGCACCTTTTCACCAGCCTCAGCGGGCACATATTCGGCGCAGCCGGGCGCGTGTTCACCCAGGCTACGGCAGGTGGTGCCGCATTCGTCCAGGGTGCAGCCCTCGGCGAGCGCGCGGGCGATGGTCAACGCCTGTTCGGGGTTCAGACGGTTCGTGTTCATATCAATCTCCATTTCGGTAGGGTCAATCCTGGGGCCGGTGTGGTTCAACTCAGCATCAGTGAAAAGCTCGGGGCATTCTTCGCGCAGCTGCTTCATGGTGGTTGCGATGGCAACGGACAGCGGCACGGGGCCCAGAATGGTCTGCGCTTCTGCACCGGGCGCGGCGGTCTGAATTTCGCTCGGAACGCCAACCGGAGCACCGACCGGGGCGTTGATCGGAGCGTCGGCAGTGTGCAGGTCGTGGCGGATTGCTTCGCAGAGGGTGTTCGTCATTGGTTTTCCTTTCGTTGTGCCCCGGTCATTCGGGGCGGGGTGGGTGCTCATCCGCATTCACGGCAGATGGGCGAGGGTCTAAACTTTCGGCATTTCACCTAGTCAACAGCGCTTATGGGCGTAGCTCTTTAGGCAGTCAACGTGGGTAGTAGCGAAATGAGGATGGGCACAATGCCCAGGCAAATAAAGGCGGGTAGAGAGCACAACCCGAGGGGCACCACGAGCGCTACGGAGAGCTTTCCGGCGGCGCGTTCTGCCGCGCGGCGCTCGCTGAGGCGGTGCGCATCGGCAAGGGAGAGCAGCAGCGCGGTGCTCGGTGCGCCGCCCGTGTAGGCGGGGGCGAGTGCATCCCGCAGCTCACCGAAGGTTCCCGCCGCGGAGCCCGACCAGGCGCTCTGCCACCCGCTGCCCATCTGCAGGCGCTGGCAGACCGTGTGCAGGGGGCGACTATTGAGCGCCTCGGCGAGGGTGCCCAGGGCGGCGAGCGGTGCAAGCCCGGCGCGTAGTTGCGCGGCGAGTAGTTCCAGCACGAGGGCGGTATCAACGGGCGCGGTAATCGGCGCTTTTCCTGTCCCGGATTTTTCTGGCCTCGATTTTTCTACCCCGGCATTTACCGCCCTCACGCTCTCCACCTCCGCCCGATGCACGAGCGCGGCGGTCCAGCGACGCCCTGCGAAGGCGAGCCCCAGCCCGAGCATGCCGGTGAGCGCCCCGAGAATGGATCCGGTCAGCACACCCACGGGGTCGCTGCCCATGAGCACCCCCAATCCGAGGCCGAGTAGCGGCAGCCAGGAGAGGATTCTGCCGGTGGCACGCGGTGCGGCGAGGGCACTCTGCCTGCCCAGGAGCGCGTCGATGCGTTCTTCGGCGTGTTCGGCGGCGCGTTCCAGGCTCGTGGCGAGCGGCGCACCGGCGCTCTCGCTCATGCGCAGGCTCAGCTGCAGGTCGTGCAGACGCTCGCGGCTGTGCGGGCGCATCCGGGTGCTGTTTTCAAGCAGCTGCGCGCAGGCGAGGTGCGCGGGGGCACCCCAGGAGGTAACCGTGGTGAGCGCCTGCGTGAAGCGGCGAATATCTTCGGCGCACCGCTTGTGCCCGTAGTCTTCGGAAAGGGGCGAGGCTGAGAGAGGCGAAGTGCCGCGTGCTCGTCGGGGTCGGGTGCTTTTCCGGGCGGTCTTCTTCGCGCGCGTTTTCGCCGCATCCGGCGCCGGCTCGTTCTGTCCGAGCTGCCCGAACTGCGCAGATTGCCCGAGCTGCCCTATCTGCCCGGGGCCCGAGTTGGCGTGCACCGCCTCCTGCAGGGGAATGCCGGCACGTAGATTCAGGGCGAGGGTGCGTAGCATGAGCGGCCACATGCGCATTTCCTCGGCGGTGGCGGGCCCCGCTAGGCACTCAGCCCAGCGCTCAGCCCAGCGTTCGCGAATGCTTCCGTTGCTCTTCTCGTTCTGCTTCATGCTTCCTCCTTTCACGTTTCCATTCCCCCATCACGGAGGGGCTAGTACCCAATGTCAGAGCCCACAGAAATACGCCTGACCTGCAGATACTCTTCGCTCCCCGCAACTGCGGGGTGCAGGCTGTAGACGCCCTCGATGCGGCGGCGTCCATCCCGGTGTTCCAGGTGGATAATGCGTTCAAAAGCCGTCGCCGTATGTAGAGCGACCGTTCTACTATCCAGCCCGGCGAGCGCACCCAGGGCACACAACCGCAGGGGCACCGCCTGCGCGCTATTGGCGTGCAGGGTCGTTCCGGCACCGCGGTGACCGGTATTCATGGCGGTCAGCAGGTGCACCACCTCCGCGCCGCGACACTCACCGACAACGAGCCGATCCGGGCCCATACGCAGCGCCTGCACGATCAGCTCGCCCAGCCCGATTTCGCCGGCGCCTTCGGAGTTGGCAGCGCGGGTTTTAAGAGCAATAACCTGTTCATGCTGCGGCGCAAGTTCCGGGGTGTCTTCGAGCAGAATGAGGCGCTCCTGCGGCGTGCACAGCCCCAGCAGGGCGTTGAGCAGGGTCGTTTTACCGGTGCCGGTGCCCCCGCTAATGAGGAACCCGCGGCGTTCGGCAATCATGCGGCGCAGGTAGGCGGCGGTCGCCTCATCGCACAGCCCGGCGGCCTGTAGCTGCGCCAGGGTGGGGCGCTCGCGGGCGGGTAGGCGCACGGAGAGCCGAGTGCGTTCGCTCAGCGGCGGGATAATCGCGTGGATGCGCCTGCCGTGCTCATCGCTAATGTCAGCCGCCGGATGCGCGGCATCCAGCTGCCCGCCGTGCCTGCGGATGAGCCGCTCGGCGAGGTCACGCACGCGCCGCTCATTGCCGAGGCTCAGCGCCACCGGACGGGTGGTTCCGTTGATTCCCACCCAGATATCGCAGGGCGAGTTCACGTAGATATCGGTGATGGTTCCGGCGCGTTGCCCCTCGTCAAGGAGCAGGTCGAGGGCGCCGAGGCCATAGAGTTCCGCTGCGAGGTAGCGCAGCGCGGTCTGCCGGTTGACCGGCACGTATTCCACGGTGGGGTAGCTCCAGGAGGCGGGCGCGGGTTGCACCGTTTGGGCACGGAATTTTCGGGGCTTTGCTGCGCCCGTCCCTTCTGCGCTCGCGCTCCCCATGCGCCCGCCGTCGATGGTGCAGATTGCCTCGTCCACGGCGTTTTCGAGAATCTCGCGGAGGGGCTGGGATTCTTGGAGGGATGCACTGCCCGCGGCACTCGCAGTGTTTGCACCGCCCGCGGCTGCTACACCCTCCGCTGGCGGGTGCTCCCCCGCCTGCTCGACCCCGGCGCTGAATCCGTTGCCGAATCTGCCGCCAAACCCGGAGCTGAATCCGCCCAGGGCAATAGCGCTCATCTGCGGCGATCGCAGGATCAGCTCGCGGGCGTGCAGGGCGACGGCGCGGGCGCGGTAATCTTCGGGAATGAGCAGGGCGGGCAGCGAGTGCGCGCGGGTGTCCGGCGCATAGGTGGTTGGGCTCTGCGCGGTTGGATTCTGCGCAGCGCGGGTCGGGTAGCCGTTAGGGTTGGCGGTGTTGCTGGCGGGATTGCTGGTGGGGTTCATGGCGCGGTTCATGACTCTAGGAGAGCATTGTGCCCGCCTCGATTTTTAAGAGAATGAGCGTTCTGTGGATAACTCCTCGCTCACCCCGAAATATCCACGATGCACGCACCTCAAACGAACAAAACGCACGCATCCGGCGCTTTTATGACAAAACCCCTGTACATTCTGGTGATGACCACGCACCGCCCGTTCTACCGGCACATCCTCGATAATGGAAGAATGTACGTTCTGCTCAGTCCTGCCACCGGCGCGGGTATTACCGCCCAGACCGGCACTCCCACGCACCCGGTCACCTCGGCTATCGCCGCGGGTGCGTCCTCGCGCGATGCTCAGCCGGTGACCTCGTGGGGTGCTTTTCATTTTTCGGCGCCGACCGCTGAGCAGTTGCAGGACCCGGCCTTTATTCCGCGGATTATCCGCGCGGATCGGGTGAGCGCGGCGAATCTTCCGGCGTATGTGCGAGAGGTAGAGCGACAGGCGGCAGATTCGGCGCAGGCGCGTTTCCCGCGCTGGATTTGGGCTGATACCCGCCACATTGACCCGCTGCTTCTGCGCCGCGGGGTGCGGGTGCATCTGTGCCATGATTTGCGTCTGGTGCAGCGAATTTTGGTGACTGCCGCTACGCATCCGAGCGGTTTTGTGGAGTACAGCCCGGTGCTGGATCTTTCTGATCTGCGTGAGGCGGTTGAGCCTCAGGGGTACCTACCGGTGGCGCGGCAGATTCAGGGTCAGGAGGAGCTGTTCGGCGCTGATTTTTTGAGTGCGCCCGCCACCTCTTCCGCCGCCCCCGCCGGTTCCACCGGTTCCCCGGCAGATTCCTCCCCCGAGTTCCTTGAGGCGGCGCCTCATGAGCCTTTTGCCCCGCAGTTGGCGGCGGGCCCGGTGACTCTGTTGCCGGAGCATCCGGTGGTGCGTGTTTTGATGCGTGAGTGGCTGGCGCAGGCGCGCGCTATCGGTGCGTCGAGGCACCCGGAGCGATTGCGTCTTTTGGCGGCGGCTGAGTCTGCCGGTGCGTTGGTGGCGGCTGAGATTGGCTATTACGGCATCCCGTTTAATGTGCAGGCGCATCATGAGCACCTGTGCGAGTTGTTGGGTCCGCGCCCGGTACCTGGTGAGCGTCCGCAGAAGATGCAGGAGTTGGCGGAGCAGATTCAGCGCATGCTGTTTATGCCGTCGTTGAACCCGGATTCGCCGCAGGATCTTTTGCGTGCTCTGCAGTCTGCGGGGGTTTCGGTGAAGTCTACGCGTTCGTGGGAGTTGAAGAGTTGGGCGGATGCGATTCCGGCTCAGCGGGAAAAGCGTTGGGCGCTGATTGACCCGATTCTGCGCTATAAGAAGCTGTACCGCATTTGGACTGCTAACGGCTGGACGTGGGCTGATACCTGGGTTTCTGAGGGTGCGTTCCGCCCGCATCTTGAGGTGGGCGGCGCCGCGACCGGGCGCTGGGGCGCTTCCGGCGGTGGTGCGCTGCAGTTGCCCGCGGAGATTCGTCAGGCGGTGCAGGCGCCGGAGGGTCAGGTGCTGACGGTGACGGATGGCTCGCAGATTGAGCCGCGCATTCTGGCGGCGTTGAGCCGTGATGAGGCGCTCGCTTCGGCGGGTCGTGGCGCTGACCTGTATGCGGGTATTGCCGAGTTGGCGCGTCTGAAGGGTGTGGGTTTGACGGAGCGTTCCCACGCGAAGGTGGGCATGCTGGCGATTATGTATGGCGGCCGCAGCGGTGAGATTGGTGCCCTGTTGCCGCATGTGGCGGCGCTTTTTCCGCAGGCGATGGAGTTTACGGAGCGTGCGGCTCGTATTGGTGAGGCGGGCGGTCAGGTGACGACTTTTTTGGGTCGTACGTCCCCGCCGGTGGATGAGCGTTTCCGTGAGATTGTGGCTGATCGGTCTTCGCCGGCGGCTGAGTCGCGTGCGGTGTCGACTGCGCGTGCGCACGGGCGTATGACCCGCAATTTTATTGTGCAGGGTACGGCGGCAGAGTGGGCTCTGTGTTGGATGGGCGCGGTGCGTTCTCGGCTGTTGTCGGAGCGGATTTTTGGTATGCCGATGCGCACCCGCATTGTGTATTTTTTGCACGATGAGCTGCTACTCTGCGGCCCTGAGCTGGAGGCGGATCGCGTGGAGCGTATTGTGCGTGAGGGCGCTGCGGAGGCGGCGCGTCTGCTCTTCGGTCGGGTGCCGGTTGATTTTCCGGTGTCGGTGGCGCGGGTGCGCAACTACGCTGATGGTAAATAGTCAGCGGTAAATAATCTGCGGGCAAATAAAGACAAAATAGGGGCGGCAGGTAGCTTCATTCAAGCTATCTGCCGCCCCTATCTGCGCGCTATTCTGCACCCTATATCTACTAGTCAGGCACTTATTTCGGTCGGTTCTACTCCTCGTAGCCCGGTGCCGGGCGCATCTTTTTCGCATCCCAGGGCACGGTCCAGCCGAGCGAGTCAAAGATCCGGTCCAGCAGAATTGCGGTGAATCCCCACACCGTGAATTCTTCGCCGCCAGGCATGCGCACCTCAAAGGCGGGGGTGCGGTGTGAGGTGCGGCCGCGTTTGACGTAGGCGGTGTGCCGGTTGGCGGGGTTGAGCAGGTCGCGCACGGGCACGCGGGCGATGAGCGCGGACTCGTTGTGGTCGACGACTTCGACGGGCACGGGGCTGTTCCACCAGCCGATGACGGGGGTAACCATGAAGTTGCTGATGGGTAGCGGCAGGGTGTGCAGCTGGCCGAGGACCTGTACACCGGCGGGGTCGAGCCCGGTTTCTTCGACTGCCTCGCGCAGGGCGGCGATGTGGGCGACGGGTTCGCCGGTGGTTTCGGCGAGCGCGTAGTCTTCGGGGTCGATTTTGCCGCCGGGGAAGGCGGGCTGCCCGGCGTGTGAGCGCAGGGTTGCGGCACGCACGAGGAGCAGTACTTCCAGGTCGGCGCTGACGTTCTCGGGGCAGCCTTCAAATTCGCCGGTGGAGGGCGAGTTATCGAGCGCGCCGAAGAGAATCAGCACGGCGGCTTCTTTGCTCAGGTGGCTGGCGGGTGCGCTGCGCAGCAGGGCTTGGACGTCGAATTCCACGCCACCCGCTGCGAGAGCCGCCAGTGCCTGCTGGGCGGGGTGCTGTACGTCCTGCCCTGCTTGTTCGGGTTGTACCGCTTGTTCGGGTTGTACCGACTGCTCGGGTGCGCTCATCTGTGTACCTTTCTTCTGTGCGGCAGTGTTCCGATTCAGCCGCCGTTAGGCGCTGAGCGGGTAGCCTTCTGCCATGAGTTCGCGGCGGGTTGCTCCCTGCAGGAATCGCAGGTGCAGGTCTTCTCGGCCGGGTGCCATTTCGTATTTCATGAGTTTACGTGCTGCTTGTTCGTTCGTCTCCCCGGCTCCATAGGACGGGCAGAGGTCGGCGACGGGGCATACGCCGCAGGCGGGCTTTTTGGCGTGGCAGATGCGGCGGCCGTGGTAGACCATGCGGTGTGAGAAGAGCGTCCAGTCTTTGCGTTCGATGAGTTCGGCGACGTCTTTTTCGACTGCTTCGGGGGCGTCTGCGGTGGTGAATCCCATGCGACGGGCGAGGCGGCCGAAGTGGGTGTCTACGGTCAGTCCGGGCACGTCGAAGGCGTTTCCGAGGACTACGTTCGCGGTTTTGCGGCCAACTCCGGCGAGTTTTACGAGCTCTTCGAGGGTTGAGGGAACCTGCCCGTTGTGGCGTTCTACGAGCTGTTGGGAGAGCGTGACGATGGAGCGCGCCTTGGCGCGGTAGAAGCCGAGGGACTGAATGTAGGGTTCAACCTCTTCGGTTCGTGCGGAGGCGAGCGCGGCGGCGTCCGGGTAGCGTGCGAAAAGTGCCCCGGTGACGAAGTTGACGCGCACGTCGGTGGTTTGTGCCGAGAGCACGGTGGCGATGAGTAGCTCGAAGGGGTTGTCGAAGTCGAGTTCTGCGACGGCGTAGGGGTAGGTTTCGCCGAGGATGCGGTTGATTTTGCGGGCGCGGCGCACGGTGGCGAGGTGGCTTTCGGGTGCGCGGGCGTTGAGGCGGCGTGCGGCGGCTGCGGCTTTGAATTCGGGAACGAATCGGATCTGCAGGAGCGATTCGGTGTTCTCTGCCGCACTGTTCTGTGCGTCTGCTGCGGGTTCAGTGGCGTTCTCGGTCATAGCGCGAGGGTACCGGGCTTTAGGGTGTGGGCGGTAGCGAGGTTCACCGTACTTGGCTCGCGCGCTCCTCTCTCTCCGCCTCCGCATCCATTTTCTGTGTCTCATCTTTTTTATGGGCAGTTCGCGCCGCCTAGCGCCCAGCGGGCGTCCCCTGTGCCACACTGGTTTTATGTCAGATACGATTTTTGTGCTTAACGGACCGAATTTGAACCTGCTTGGGCAGCGCCGCCCCGAGGTGTACGGCTACACCACTCTGCACGATATTGAGCGTATGGTGCGTGAGCGTGCGGCGGATCATGGTTTTGATGTTGAGTTTATGCAGTCGAATCATGAGGGGGCGCTGGTGGATGAGATTCAGCGTGCTCGTACTCGTGGCGCGGCGATTATTATCAACCCGGCGGCGTACACGCACACCTCGGTGGCGCTGCACGATGCGCTGGAGGCGGCTGAGCTTCCGGTGGTTGAGGTGCACCTGTCGAATGTGCATCGTCGTGAGGAATTCCGTCATCATTCGTTTGTGTCGCCGCAGGCTACTGCGGTGATTGCCGGTGCGGGTGCGTACGGCTATGTCATGGCGGTTGATTTCCTCGCTCAGCACCTGGCGGAATAGTCCAGCGCAGCATTTGGCGGAATAACAGCACCGCCTCTGTTCGTTAAATAGTTCAGGCTCCCGTTCCTCGTGTGAGGGCGGGAGCCTGAACTTTTATCGCTGTCTAGCGGCTAGTTACTTGCGGCAGGTGCCGGTGGAGACTGCTGCGGTGTTGTCGCCGCCTTCAGCCAGTGCCTGCTTGAGGGTGCTTGCGGTGATGGCGTAGCCGGTCTGGCCGGTGGTTGCCTTACCGAAGATCACGCCGACCACGTTGCCGTTTTCGTCGAGGACGGGGCCGCCGGAGTTGCCGTGCTGCACGTCGGCTGCCAGCTGGTAGACCTGGCGCATGGCGTTGGCGCGGCCGGTGTCGGCGTCGATGGTCTGGGTGTTGCCGATGCCCTGCACGGTGGCGGGCAGTGCCTTGAACGGGCCGCCCTTGGGGTAGCCCATGAAGGTTACGAGGCTACCTGCGGTGGCGTTGGTGCCAATGTTCAGCGGTTCGAGCGGTAGCTTGGGAACGCTGATGAAGGCGAGGTCCTGTTCGCTGTCCATGTAAACGACGGTGCCGGGCCAGGTGCGGCCGCGGGAGTCCTGCACGACCGGGGAGGTCACGCCGGCGACCACGTGGGCGTTGGTGACGACCAGGCCGTTATCGGCGACGAAGCCGGAGCCGGTGGAGGTGTAGCCGCACTGCTCGGCGGCACCCAGAATCTCCACGACGGAGGCTGCCGCCCGATCCAGTGCCGCGGATTCTACGGTCTGGGTGGGGGCGCTGGTTTCGGGGGCGATGAGCTGGCTGACTTCCGGAATGGTTCCGAAGGCGAGCACGTCGTTGCGTACCGTGTTGATGCGGTCCTTAACGACCTCGGGGGTGGAGGCGACCATCCAGGAGAGGGTCTTGGATTCGCTGAGCGCCGTGTTGAGCTGCGGGATGGGTACGGTGCGCATGGAGATGGTCAGTACGACCATGACCAGGGCGCAGGCGGCGAGGTTCAGCACGCCGCCGAAGAAGCGTTCTACGCCCTTGAGCGGGGTGATATCGGTGACGCGGCGGATGGTGCGTCCGGCAACGAGGCCGAGCCACTGTCCGATGGTCAGGCAGATGATGAGCACACCGACGGCGGTAATGAGGCTCCACTGGGATCCCACGGATGCCACGGCGAGGGGCACGAGCCAGGCTGCGGCGCAGACGCCCAGGCCCAGGCCGAGGAAGGTTCCGAGGGTGGTGAAGAATCCGCTGCGGACTCCGGCGAGGAAGTAGAGCAGCAGAATGATGGGGATAGCAATATCAAGCAGGTTGATGCCAGTCGTCACGACTAATTGCCTCCTTGGTGGGTAGAAGTGGTCACGGTGTGCCCATTGTGGTTGGTGCGGGCTGTGCCCGGTGAGTGTGGTGGCGCGTTAACATCCGGTGGTGGGTGCGGCGGGCTTGTGCGCCCAGGTTTTGGGGGCCGGGTTTCTGCCTCGTCGCATCGTACCGCGTGTGGAGGCGGTGTACCTCCTTGTCATGAGGGTGTCAGCGTGCTTGGTACCAATAAAATTACACACCTGAATGCCTGATACTAGGTGGTGAACCTGTGGGTAAGCTTTGAATTTTCTCGGAAGAAATAACTTTTGTTGTAAAGCTCGCTGTATCGGAATGCATAAAGCGCTTTTTTAGGGTACGCTCATATCAGTTGAATATGTCACACTAGCTTGAGCCTTCTCACATTTCAGATGTTGAGATGCATGACACCGGTTCGGGCTCACTCACTGAACATTTACGAGTTTCGGCTCATCACCTCATATCTAGGAGAACTTTATGGATCTCGAGATCCTCCGTCGTACCCCTCTCTTTGCGAACCTCGACGACGCAGCTTTCGCTCTGCTGACCGATGACATTCAGGAGATTGACCTCTCCCGCAACGCCGTCCTCTTCTACGAGGGCGACCAGGACGACCAGCTCTTCGCTGTGCTCTCCGGTAAGGTCAAGCTGGGTCGCAGCGCCGCTGACGGCCGCGAGAACATGGTTGCAATCATGGGTCCCGGTGACGTCTTCGGCGAGATGGCTCTCTTCGATCCTTCGCCCCGTTCGACCAACGCTGTGGCTGTTTCTGAGACTCGCCTGGCTGCCATCAAGCACGAGTCCTTCAAGCGTGCACAGCAGCTGGATCCCACTATCTCCGATCAGGTCATTAAGACTCTGGCTCGCCGCCTGCGCCACGCTAACGAGGCGCTGGCTGACCTGGTCTTCTCCGACGTTCCCGGCCGCCTCGCTAAGGCGCTGCTGGACCTGGCTGACCGCTTCGGCCGCCCCGCGACCGACGGCGTGCTCGTTGCTCACGAGCTGACTCAGGAAGAGCTGGCACAGCTGGTTGGTGCATCCCGCGAGACCGTGAACAAGGCTCTTGCCGAGTTCGTTTCCCGCGGTTGGATCCGCCTGGAGGCACGCGCGGTTGTCATTCTGGACCTGCCTCGCCTGCGCCAGCGTTCCCGCTAAGGTCTCTTTGAGTGAGGGCATTCTAGGGCGCCCTCGCTAAAAGACGCACGACTTAAATAAATCAGGAGCCGTTTCCCTCTGCATGGGGAAACGGCTCCTGATGTCTTTAACGCTTCATCTCACGAGTGAGTATTGCGGTAGCTCGTTAGCTCACGCCCATTGCGCCGGTGTACACGCTACCGGTGGTTGCCGGAACCACCTCGGTGAAGGAGAGCATGCACGCGCCATTGTGGGTCACGAGCACGGGCTTCTTCACCTCAATATTGCGGCGTTTGGACAGCCATGCCACGGAAGTCTGTGCCTTCGCCAAAGATTCGAGCAAGCTCATCACGCCGGGGGTGATGAGCTGGTCGAGGGTACGGCCCACCGTGTTAGGCTGGCCGATGCGGTCACCCAGTTCGCTGGTGTCCTTGGCTTCGAGCAGTTCATGCACGTTCAGCCAGTCACCCCACACGCCCTTACCGAGTAGTAGCTTCGGGTCCTGGCCCACGGGTAGAGCTGCGGTGAAGTAGGCGATATCGTAGCGCTTGAGGAAGAAGTCCGGGGACTGCCAGCGTGCGACCGGGCGCAGCAGGTCAGCGCGCACGCTCAAGCCGCTGGAGGTCAAGAAGTGCGAGAAGCTCTTGTCTTGGGCCGCAACCGCCTCACGCCACGCCATGAACTCAGGCGTGCTGGAGCGCTCCACCACGTCCTGTTCGTCCTCGCCAGCGAGCAGAATGCCGGTCTCTTCGAAGGATTCACGCACGGCAGCCATGACGCTGCGGCGTGCCTGCGCAATATCGGAGAAGTGGAATTGATCCTGCCAGTATTCGGCGCCGGGGCCGACGCAGGAGGCGGACTCATCATCACCGGGAAGAGCCGTACCGCCGGGGAAAGCCACCACGCCCAGCGGAGAGGTGCCGGGACGGTAGGTCAGAATTGTTTCGAGACCGTTCTCGCCGTCGCGCACAAAAATTACGGAGGCAGCCTGACGCATCGTGCAACCGGTCGCACCTTCGTTACCGCCTTCACACCAGCTTTCGGCGGCGGTGCGCATGAACTCGGGAATCGTGTAGAGACGCTGAATGGATGCGGTGCGCGGACCTGACTGGCGGCCAGTGAACATGCGGGGGCGTTCCACGCCCTCAGCCGGGGTGGGAGTGCCGAAGCGGCGTTCCTGTACCGGCAGGGGTAGAGTCTTGATGTTTTGGGCGGTGCCGTTGTCCTGTGCGGATTCGGTGCGTGCAGTCGTATCAGGAGCGTCCTGCGCTGCCCGCTGAGCTTGGGCAGCACGAATAGCGGACAGCGGCAGAGCGCCGGTGTACAGCTTAGACATACTCAACGATGATCTCGACCTCTACGGGCGAATCGAGGGGTAGAACGGGAACGCCCACGGCGGAGCGGGCGTGCTGGCCTGCCTCACCGAAGATTTCGCCGAGCAGTTCGGAGGCACCGTTGATGACGGCGGGCTGAGCGGTGAAGTTCACCTCGGATGCTACGAAGCCAACAACCTTCACGACGCGCTGCACGCGGTCCAGGTCGCCAATAACGGACTTGACTGCTGCCAGGGCGTTGAGCAGGCAGATACCCGCGTACTTCTTAGCGTCCTCGGGGGTCACGAAGCCTTCAGCGCCGGAGTCGGACACCTTACCGGTTTCGGGCAGGGCACCGTCAACGAAGGGCAGCTGACCGGAGGTGTACACGTAGGAGCCGGAGGTTACCGCGGGAACATAAGCGGCAACGGGGGCGGGTGCTTCGGGCAGTTCGTAACCGAGTTCGCGGATACGTGCTTCAATACGGGATTCAGTCATGATTACTCCAGAAGGATGGCGGGTGCGGGCACCCAAACGGTGATAGGGGAAATGCCGTAAACCTAAACGCTACTGATATTCAGGCAGCTGTTAAACGGCTAACCGGCGGCCTGCCTCATTTATTCCCGCTCTCCCCGTATACATAGGGGAAAGTGGGTTTGAGGTGACCGCCGGGTACGCTGCTCTTAGTCAGCCTTCTCGCGCTTAAAGTAGGCGATGGGGTTGCCCTGAGTCGGAGCGACCATGTTCGACGCGGGGGTTGCGCCGGCAGGTGCGGATGCGCCGGGGAGAACAGTTACGAGCTCCCAGCCGTCTTCACCCCAGTTGTCGAGGATTGCCTTGGTCGTGTGGATCATCAGCGGTACAGTTGCGTATTCCCATTTCTTCATACCCTCTAGACTATCGCCCGGTGTTCAATAAGTAAAAGGGATTCACTATGGTTTTGGTCAATGTCCGGCGCTTTTAGGGGCTTTATTCTTAGGGCTGAGAAACCCACGTCCCTGTGGGGTGCCGAGACGGGCTATCTCTCACAGTTTCATGGGATAAACTGAATGAATGGCTTCATCTAAGAAAACCCGTTCGCGTCGCCGTCCGGGAGATTTTTTGCAGTTCCTCGCGTTCAGCGTGATTGCCGGTTTCCTCGCGGCAATTATTGTCGTGCCCCCTGCTGTGAGCTTGGGTATGGTCACGAACGCGTCGATGTCATGGTTCCAGGACCTTCCTGACGACATTGCCGATGGCATCTCTTCCCGTCCTTCTACGATTTACGCTGCTGACGGTACGACCGAAATCGCGACCTTCTTTGAAGAGAACCGCGACCCGGTCAAGTTGGATCAGATTTCGCAGCATATGAAGGACGCTATCGTGTCCGTGGAGGACCGTGACTTCTACAATCACGGTGCTGTCTCCGCTATCGGTATCGGTCGTGCGTTCCTGAACAACATCATTAACTCTGGTAGCGGTCGCCGCCAGGGTGCATCCACTCTGACCCAGCAGTACGTCAACAACCTCATTGTTGACGCCGCTGTGGCGCGTGGTGAGGACGCTACCGCAACCCTGAACGGTAACAAGACCTACGCCGCAAAGATTCGCGAGATGAAGCTTGCGATTTCTATGGAGCAGAACAAGTCCAAGGACGAAATCCTTGAAGGCTACCTGAACATCGTGA
>NZ_CALJRY010000391.1 GCF_937976295.1 uncultured Rothia sp.
GGCGACGAGCGGCTTCTGGTACTGCGCCTCCAGGTCGTAGAGCTTCTGCGAACGGTCTACATCCTGATTGCACTGTGCCTGGATGGTGGCGATTCGAATTTCTTCTTCGGAGGGGGTGTTGCTCTGAGGAATGTTCTTTTCTTCCTTGACGGTCACCTCACTATCGGGGGTGAGGCCCTTATCCTTGACGCATCGCTTCCACTCGTCGTCGAGAGATTTTTTGAGTTGCCTATCGCCTGCGGCATTTCGGGCGTCGGTCTCCAAACGCGTAAACGTGCTGCTTCCGAAGGGTATCTCTCCAATTTGCTTCATCTCATCGACGGCGCGCTGATAGCATTCGGTGCGGACATCCTTCCCAGGGTCGGATGAGGCGGCAGGGGAGGAGAGGTCCAGCGTATTTGAGTCTTCGCGCTCGTGGAGGCCGTATTTTTGGGCGTGCTCAACGTTCCAGATCCCGTAGGTTCTGCCGAGGTTCCTGCCGGATCCTTCGGTGGGGACGAACATCTCGTAGTGTTGCCCGTGTTCGGCAAAGCACTTTTTGCGGGCGAGCTCAAGGGCTTTGGTGAAGTATTCGCCCTTGCCGGCGGTGTTGTATGCGTCCAGAGGCAGGATCACCCGGTCATTTTCTGTGTCGAAGATTGCTCGGGCGCTTTCATCCTTCTCCAACGTGGGACCGAAGGAGCAAGAAGACAGCACAGTGCTGATGAGGGCAGCCGCCAGAAGCTTTTTCAAAGCTGACATGGTGCTCCTCCAATCTATAAGATTCGTTGAAGAGAGCTGATGCGGTCGTTCCAATCGAACGGGTCCCACCACTCAAGTCCTTCGCGAACACCCCTTAGATTATTGAAATCTCGTGCATTCGTAGTAAGGCATGCCCCTCGGTACCCCTCGTGTTCACAGACGCGGTAATTCTCGCCGTAGCTACGAATCGAGCTAATCGAATCGTTGTAAATTCCGTACCCCCACCACACGGCAAGGTTTTTGACGGAGTTTCCCTTGGTATCCAGGGTAAAGAACCCCTGCCATTGGGCGTCGGTGGAGAACTGAGCGGAATGACTTGCAGGGACATTAATCCCTACCAACGTGGTAGCAACCAAGCCGGTTGCCAACAATTTTCGTAGACGCATTGTGTGTTTCCAATCTGTCTCGGGGGCTATAGACGTCGCGGTCGTTGCCCTGTAATGCCACACGAACTTATGTGGTTTTTGAATACTTCTCAATAAGTATTTCAAAGATACACCAAGTCGGGAGTGATTTGTAGGAAAATTAGTGCATGTGTTTTGTTGAAAATATCACACAAAACCCTATGTGATTGATCTTGTAGTCGCTGATGGGATTGACTGAACCGTCAACGAGCGCCGCACCGCAACGGTGGGGGTATAACCGTCTCAGGAATAACCCTTATATGAACTCTGCCGATAGACACGGTGAAGACGCAGGGTAGGTGGGAGCACCTGATTTGGTGCCCCGCCCACCTCGCGCCACAATGAACACATGACCGCAGAAGACACCGCCACACTAACCAGCGCCAGGCTCGACCTCTGGCTCTGGTCGGTGCGCATCTTTAAGACCCGCTCCCTCGCCGCCGACGAATGCAAAGGCGGCCACGTGCGCGTCAACGACG
>NZ_CALJRY010000392.1 GCF_937976295.1 uncultured Rothia sp.
GGGCGGCCCGTGCGGTCTGTCAATGTGCCCTTCCAGTGTAGGGAGCACCCAGTGCGTTTTCCATAGGGTTACCTAAGTTCCCAGACTTTGACGTAAAAAATAAGAGCCGATACCCCTAGCCCCCGTATGATGTATCTGTATGTAGTTCCGTCACCGATGTTCTCTAAGGGGTACCATGTCTTCACCGCACACCAGCATTATCATGCCGGTCTACAACACGGCTGACACTGTCGTCGCCGCGATGGAGTCCGTTCTGGCGCAGACCGACCCCGACTTTGAGCTGCTGGTGGTGGTTGATGGCTCCCCCGACCATTCTTCGCAGGTGATTCGCGAGTTCCTGCAGAACACCCCCGACCCCCGCATCCGCCTCTTCGACAATGAGCAGAACGCCGGCGTGTCTGCGGCACGCAACCAGGGTCTGGATGAGGCACGCGGCGAGTGGATTACGTTCATTGATTCTGATGACACGTACCGCCCCGAGTTCCTGGAACGTCTGCACGCCGCTGCGTCACGTAGCAGGGCAGATGTGGCAACCTGCGGTCACACTATTGCCCGCGCCGACGGCTCCACGATGGACCGCCCGCAGGGGGCACCCGGCACATACACGGGTCACGATATTGCCATCAACTATCTGCTAAACCGTTTTACGGGTTTTGTGCACGATAAGATTTTCCGTGCTTCACTCTTCTCTTCGGTACGTTTCGCGACCGATATTCACCGCGCTGAGGATGCCCTCGCGGTTTTTGAGTGCCTCATGCAGGCGCAGAAGCTTGAGGTGATCCCGGACTGCCTCTACCTGTACCACATGGGTTCTGAGGGCCTGACCTGGGGCCGCGTGACCCCGGTGGAGGAAAGCATCCGCCACACCCGCTACATGCGTGAAGCGGGTGCACCGCTGCTCTCCTCCAAGGAGGGTCAGCAGGCGCTGGCGATTTCTTCTGCGCTGACCTACCTGAATAATGCGCAGCAGGCGCTCATGAGCAATAGCGCCGACTCGGATGCGGTAATCCGCGAGTGCCGCCGCCAAATTGAGTGGGGTTGGGTTGTGCCGGCTCTACGTTCTAGCCCGGTGGTGGGGGCGGCGAGCCTGCTGTTGAAGCTCTCCCCCGCCCTGTACCGCATCCTGTACGGTGCGTACGTTCGCCGCACCTACAGCATGTAAACTTCAACGTTCTTATCAGTTCCATTTTCAAAGGTTCCCGTCTTTATGTCTGCCTCTCCTCGCACGAGCATCATTATGCCGGTCTACAACACCGCCTCCACCGTCATTGCGGCAATCGAGTCGGTACTGGTACAGACCGACCCGGATTTTGAACTTCTGGTCATGATTGACGGTTCTCCCGACAATTCGGTGCAGCTGATTGCGGACTATCTACGCCAGAACCCGGATGAGCGCGTGCGCGTGTTTGATAACCCGAAGAATCAGGGCTTGTCTGCAATGCGTAACCAGGGTCTCGACCACGCGCGTGGCGAGTGGGTGACTTTCCCTGATTCTGATGATGCTCTCTACCCGACCTTCCTGGAGCGCCTGCACTACCACGCGGAGCGTACGGGCGCGCAGGTGGTCAATTGCGCCCACAATATGGTGGCAACCAATGGTGCTAACAGGAAGCGCCTGAAGGGCTCCCCCGGCACCATGACCGGTCAGGAGGCGGCATTCGCTCTGCTCAAGGACGAGCTGTCTCCTTACGCCTGGGATAAGATTATTCGCCGCGAACTATTTGAGAACGTCAGGTACCCCCAGATTGAACGTGCTGAGGACGAATGCGCGCTACTGGACTGCTACCTGCGAGCGCAGAGCGTGACCGTCATTGACGAGCCGCTATACGCTTACGCTGTAAGCGCGGGAAGCCTGACGTGGAGCCGCATTACTCCCCTGTCTGAGACTGCCCGTCTGCTGGAGTATTTTGAGAAGTCTCTGCAGCGTACGAGCACGTATCATCTGCCCGCAGGTCAGGAGGCGCTGACCGTTGCCCGGGTTCTTGCGTACCTGAATAACGCGCAGCAGGCGCTGATTGTGGGCGGTGAGAGCGCACCGGCTGTGCTGGCGGGTTGCCGTAGTGGTTTTACTGTGCGCGATGCGCTGCTTGCGTTGCGCATCCGCCCGGTGTTTGGTGCCGCCGGTCTGCTGTTGAAGACCAGCACGGCACTGTACCGTCTGCTATACGGCGCGTACGTTAAGCGGGTCTATAACCTTTAGGATTCGGGTGCTAGTGTGAGGGGCTTCGCTGGTTCTGGTGTGGTTGCTGCGCTGGATTCCGCCGGTTCGTAAGTGGCTGGTTCCCTAGCGGTGAGCCGCCTGCCGGGTTAAATGCTGGGAGGGGCACGTACATCACGTACGTGCCCCTCCCATAAGTTTTTATGCTACTCGGTAGGAGCTTCCTCCGCGCGGGATGCCAAAGACACACCCACCATATGCACCACGAAGCCGCAGACCGGGCCGACCGCCAGCGCCACAATAGCGCGCGGTACCAGCGGGGCAGGGACCAGGAACGCCAGGCTCAGAGTCACCGCTGCGGCGACCACCCAGCCGGCAAGGTAGATGCGGTGCTGGTTCACCGCGAGCGCCATATTGCCTGAAAGAGTCATCAATGCCAGTAGCGCCGATGCGAAGACCAGCGCACCCAGGGGGAAGCCGGAGGCGGCCGCCTCGTACGCGGACTCTGCACCTGCGGCAGGCGGGTAAATCAGGCGGAACAACAGCGGACCCACCAGGTACGCCGCCAACGCGCCCACAGCACCCACAGCCACCACGGCGGCGGCAGGCTTAACGAACGCAGCTACGGGGCGGTGACGCTGCTTCAAGAAGGCAGAAACCGCCACGCCCTGAAAGGCCTGCAAAGGAATCATAATCGGCGAACGGGTAATGGAAATCGCCAGAATCAGGGTGCCCAGCACGACCGGTTCGCTCTCCGCGGCGCCGCTCGCTTTCAGCACGTTCGGGAAGCCCATCATCAGCACCGCCGCCGCGGCAGAAGACAGGAACGACCAGAGAATATTTACGGTCAGGCGCCCCGCGGGCACATCGGCGCGAGCAACCCACAGACGGCGACCCGAGACAATCACAAGCGCCAGGATGAGCCACAGACCCATCGGCACGACGGTTGCCACCTCAAGACCGGCAAGGGAAGGAATCATCAGCGCAGCCGCAAGCATGAGGATGAGGCGCCCAGCCGATTCCAGACCGCCCACCGCCGCGAAAAGGTACCAACGGTCCTCACCGGCAGTCACACCGCTCATAGTCGCCTGTAGGGCGTAGAGGAACACGCCCACCGCCATAACGGTCACGCCAACCGCCGCCGAATGCGGAATCTGCTGGCCCGCCCACAGAGGGGAGCTCACCAGCACCAACGCACCGGCGATAGCGCCCAGAGCCGCGGTCACCGTCACCACGCGAGCGCCCTGCGGCGCGGAACCCTCAACAGTCTGGGTACGCGCCGTACCCACCGCGCGCGTAATCTCCGGCTGAATACCCGTGATAATGCCCGTCACCGTGAAAAGCGCCGCCCAAAAGAGCAGGAACTCCGTCAGCTCCGAACCGGTCAGAGCACGCTGAGCAATCATGGTCACCACCAGCGTGGAGACCGCCGCCAGCAGGGACGAACCCAAAAGCGCCAGGGACTGGTAGCGGGTGACCGTTCCCGAAGACTGAGGTTCTGTAGTACTCTGGGTCTCTGCAACGCCCTGAGCTCCCGAAGCTTCTTGAGCCTGCAGGGCGCTCAGCCCCTCCACCCCGCTCTTATCGGGGTGCTGTACCGACTCGCTCACCGCGTCCTCCTCGTTCCAAGCCACCAACACAGCCGCCAACACAAACCATCATTACATACGCAGATGCGCCGCACATCCACCGCAGGATGTACGACGCACAGCACACAAATATGGGGTTTACTTCACCACATGCTCGGCAAGGTTCTTAACACCCTGCCACTTCTTCGCCAGAGCCGCCTTCGGCA
>NZ_CALJRY010000393.1 GCF_937976295.1 uncultured Rothia sp.
AAAGGCTGAGAAGGCGACAGCCCCCTCCCCCTTCCAGTTCGTTATGCCGGTATTGCGCACCCAAGCCCCGCGCTTACTGAACCGGGGCCAAGTGTTTCACCTACGAGGCGGAGGGACGGTGTCCTCCGTCGTGACATCGGAGATGCTGAGCGGTGCGAGCGTCGCCAAACAGGCTTGGCGGAGCCAGCAAAAGGCTGAGAAGGCGACAGCCCCCTCCCCTCCAGTTCGTTATGCCGGTATCGCGCACCCAAGCCCCGCACTTACTGAACCGGGGCTAGGTGTCTTGCTTAGAGAGTGGAGGGGTGGTGTCCTCCGCAGTGACATCAGGGTGCCTGAAGCGAAGCGAGGGCGGGTTCCCTGTAGGAACAAGGAGGACGCCCCCCAAGGAACTGAAAAGTTAAACACAAAAGCCCTTAGCTCGAAAGCTAAGGGCTTTATCTGTGCGCGATACTGGGATCGAACCAGTGACCTCTTCCGTGTCAGGGAAGCGCGCTACCGCTGCGCCAATCGCGCTCACAAAACAGTTGTTTTGTTGCGAGGTGAGGACGGGATTCGAACCCGCGTACACGGCTTTGCAGGCCGCTGCCTAACCACTCGACCACCTCACCGCATACGCTCCACGAGGGAACGCGTTCGAACTCTTGGAGTCCTTACGAGCGGTTGACGAGACTTGAACTCGCGACATCCACCTTGGCAAGGTGGTGCTCTACCAACTGAGCTACAACCGCATATCAGCGTATTCAATTTGAATCATTCCGAGGAGTTTTTCGCTCCGTCGTGCTGACAGGTAAATACTATACGGGGTTTTTGAGTGTTTGCCAAATCTTTTACTAGACACCCTGTGTTCCGCGTGTTTCCGGGGTAAAGCGGGGTATTTTGCGTCTTTTTTGGGACATGCGGGCAAAATTTATTTTCATGGTGCCAGTCACATTTTCGGGGTTTTGGGGATGGTTGCTGTTCCCGCGCGGGCTGCGGCGGGCACACGATGTCCGCTGAGTATCCACGAAATTTTTCAGAAGAGAACGAAAAGGAGGGGCGGGGATCCAGGTTCCCCACCCCTCCCCTATAAAAACCGCGTCCGCTAAAACGCTTGGCTCATGGTTCTAGAGTTCTTCGAAGAAGAGTCGCTCGTAGACCTTGCGAGCGTTACGGGTTTGGCGCAGGTAGTCCTCTTCGAGGGCGCGTGCACTGCCGGCGGGGTATCCGCACCAGCGGGCAATCGCCTCCAAATCGTCACGACCTGAGGGCAAAGTATCCGACTGGCGTACGCCGCGCAGTACGTTGCCGCCGCGAATCTTCGTGGCGAGCAGCCAGGCGCCGCTGAGGATTTCAGCGTCCGCAGCCTCGACCAGTCCCGCCTCAACCGCCGCGTCCAGCGCCTTCAGGGTGGAGGTGGTGCGCAGCCCCGGCACGGCGTGCGCGTGGCGCAGCTGCACGAGCTGGACCAGCCATTCCACGTCGGAGAGTCCGCCGCGGCCGAGCTTGAGCTGGCGGGTGCGGTCGGCACCGTGCGGCATGCGCTCGTTCTCAACGCGCGCCTTCATGCGACGAATCTGCTGTACCTGTTCGGGCGTGAAAGTTGCCGGGTAGCGGTACGGGTCGATGAGCTCCACGAAAGCCTCACCGAGCTCCTCGTCGCCGGCGATGGGGCGGGCGCGGGTGAGCGCCTGGAATTCCCAGGTTTCCGCCCAGCGTTCGTAGTAGGAGCGGTAGGAGTCCAGCGAGCGCACGATAGCGCCCTGTTTACCTTCGGGGCGCAGGTCGGCGTCCACTTCGAGGGGCCGTTCGGCGCGGATGGCGGGCTTGACGGGCTGCTTGAGGAGCGCCAGGGTGCGGTTCACGATGCGTGCGGCCTGTTCCTGTGCGGCGTCTTCGTCGGCACCGTCGAGGGGTTCGTGGACGAACATGACGTCCGCGTCGGAGCCGAAGCCGTTCTCGGCGCCGCCGAGGCGGCCCATGCCGATGACGGCGATGCGGGTGAGCAGCTTCTCCCCCGCAGCCTCCTCAGCTTTGGCAGGTTCGGCACCTTCCGGCGCCGTCTGGAGTTCACGCAGGGCAATCTGTAGCGCCGCGCCGATCGTGCACTCGTCGATGGCGGCAAGACCGGCGCAGGTGTCCTCAATGTCAACGATGCCCAGGGCCCAGCCCATGGCGGTGCGCAGGGTTTCGCGGCGGCGCAGGTAGCGCACGGCGCGCATCGCCTCGGCGGCATCCTCGTGGCGTGCCAGCAGGGAGGAAATCTCGGAGGCGAGCGCCTCCTCCCCCAGCGGTTTGAGGTCGGCAACCTTGTCCAGCCAGGCGATGGAGGCGGAGGCGTCCTCGAGCAGGTCGGTCATGAGGCGCGAGCTGGAGAGCAGCTGGCTGAGGCGTTCGGCGGCTGCGGGTGAGTCGCGGAGCATGCGCAGGTACCAGCTGGTGCTGCCGAGCGATTCGGAGACGATGCGGAATCCGAGCAGGCCGGCGTCCGCGTCCACGCCGCGGGCGAACCAGCCCAGTAGCACGGGCATGAGGTGACGCTGAATGTCTGCGCTGCGGGAAAGTCCCGTGGTGAGTGCCTTGATGTGGCGCATGGCGCCGCGCGGGTCGCGGTAGCCGAGGGCGGCCAGACGGTCCTGTGCCGCCTGTTCGCTGAGCACCACTTCGTCGCGGCTGAGCGTGGAAACGGCGGCAAGCAGCGGGCGGAAGAAGATTCGCTCGTGCAGTGAACGGACGTTCCGTTTAATTTTCTGCCAGGCTTTGAGCATCTGCTCGGCGGAGAGCGTGCCGTTGCGTTCCGGGGAGAGGATTGAGCGGGCGAGGGCGCGCTGTTCGGCGTCCTTCTCGGGCATCAGGTGGGTGCGGCGCAGCTGCTGCAGCTGGATGCGGTGCTCGAGCACGCGTAGCTTCTTGTAGTCGCGACTGAATGCTTCGGCGTCGGTGCGGCTAATGTAGCTGACGGCGGTCAGCGCCGCCAGGGAATCGACGGTTGACTTGGTGCGCACGGCGGGGTCGGTTCGGCCGTGCACGAGTTGCAGCAACTGCACGGTGAACTCAATATCGCGCAGACCGCCCGGGCCCAGCTTAATCTGGCGGTCCACCTGGTGCGCGGGAATATTGTCGGTCACGCGGGCGCGCATCGCCTGCACGGATTCCACGAAGGATTCACGGGCGGCGGACTCCCACACGAAGGGGTCGATTGCGCGGGCGTAGCGGGCGCCCAGCTGCGCCGAACCGGCGATGGGGCGCGCCTTGAGTAGCGCCTGGAACTCCCAGTTTTCGGCCCAGCGCTTGTAGTACTGAACGTAGGATTCGACGGTGCGAACGAGCGGGCCGTCCTTACCCTCGGGGCGCAGGTTCGCGTCGACTTCCCAGAGGGCGGGTTCGGGTGCGGGGCCCATGATGGCGCGGGTGAGGGCGTGCACGAGTTCCGTGCCGATGGTGGAACATTCGTTCTCGGTGAGCTTGAGCGGGGTGCTCTCCCCCTCTGCCCCGGTATTAGGCGTGGCGGCGGGTTCCACGGGCGCAACCACGTACACCACATCAACGTCAGAGATGTAGTTCAGCTCGCGGGCACCGCACTTACCCATGCCGATAATCGCCAGATCCAGGGCATCTACGGCTTCGCCTCGGCGAGGCGAAGCCAGGCCGGGGCCGAGCCCCTCCGCAACTTCGGTGCGGGCAATGGCGAGCGCACCCTCCAGCGCGGCGGCGGCAAGATCGGCGAGGTGACGACCGATGGTGGGCATCATTTCGACCGGGTCTTCACAGCACACGTCGAGCAGGGCGATGCGCGCCAGGGCGGCGCGGTAGGCAACGCGCAGGGTCACGTAGCCGTCTTTGCCGGTCTGCTCGGCGGCAGCGCGCGGACGCTCCGCGTGGGGGTCGGCTCCGAGGGCGGTGAGGATATCGCGGCGGTAGGGGGTGTCCAGCGGTGCGATGGGGGTCAGGAATTCCCCGTCGGTTTCCGGCAGGATCGACGCCGGGTGTTGGGAGCGAATCAGCGCGCTCTCAGCCGGGTACACCTGCGTGTCGAAGAGCGGGTCAATGTGCTCGGGGCGGCGGTAGAGAAAATCGCCAATCGCCTGGGATGCACCGAGCAGGCGGTACATGCCGAATTCTTCTTCGCCGCGGTTGGCGCGCTCGGCGACCGCCGGGTGCTTCTCGATGAGGCGCACGAGGGAGGGCAGGGCAATATCCGGTGAGGGCGCGAGGCGCAGCCCGGCAAAGAGCGCATCCTGCGAGACGTGCTTCAGTTCGGGTGCGTTAAGCCAGCGTTCTGCCTTGGACGGGTCGTAGAAGCCGGTGGCAATCATGCGGGTGCGCAGGCGCAGCTGGGCTTTGCGTTCGGCTTCGGCGCGCTGCTCGTCGTCAAGTGCGTCGGGGGCGATGTCGGTCAGCGGTTTGGGTTCTTTGGCGGGGTCGATAATGCGGATGAGCCCGGTGGCCGGGTAGTGGGAGCTGTCAGTCATGGCGTGAGAACTGTGGGGTAGAGAACTGTGGATTGAGAGTAGATCCGTGGAGTGGAGAGCAGGGGTGGAGAGTAAAGATTTCGGCGGTTAAAAATTCAGCGGTAAAAGTTTGCGGTGAACGGTGAAGCTGATAGGTGCAATTGATAGACCTGTGGGCGGTACCCGCCGGCGTGTTACCGGTAGCGGGTACCGCCCTGAGGCTGTCAGCGCTCACTCATCGTACGAGGAGGTGAGAGAAACCAGCCGTTAGAGGATTCCGAGGTTGTGCTTGAGCTCGTAGGGGGTCACCTGAGCCTGGTACTGGTCCCAGTCGGCGCGCTTATTGCGCAGGAACTGCTCGAAGACCTGCTCGCCCAGAACCTCCGCCATGAACTCGGATTCTTCGGTGATGTTGATGGCTTCACGCAGGGATGCGGGCAGCGGGTTGTAGCCCATGGCGCGGCGTTCGGCGTTGGTCATGGCGGCGAGGTCCTCGGTCACGGCGGGCATGAGCGGGTACTCGTTTTCGATGCCCTTCAGACCGGCTGCGAGAATCACCGCGTACGCCAGGTACGGGTTCGATGCCGAGTCCAGGCCGCGGTACTCGATGCGTGCGGACTGCATCTTGTTCGGCTTGTACAGGGGCACGCGCACGAGCGCGGAACGGTTGTTGTGGCCCCAAGAGACGTAGGAGGGTGCCTCGCCACCGCCCCAGAGGCGCTTGTAGGAGTTGATGAACTGGTTGGTGACCGCGGTGAATTCGGGGGCGTGCTTGAGCACACCGGCGATGAAGTGGCGTGCGGTCTTGGACAGCTGGTATTCGGCACCGGCTTCGAAGAATGCGTTGGTGTCGCCTTCAAAGAGGGAAAAGTGGGTGTGCATGCCGCTGCCGGCGTACTTGGTGAAGGGCTTGGGCATGAAGGTTGCGTACATGCCGAGCGAGTAGGCGACTTCCTTGATGACGGTGCGGAAGGTCATGACGTTGTCGGCGGTCTGCAGGGCGTCGGCGTGGCGCAGGTCGATTTCGTTCTGGCCGGGGCCGGTTTCGTGGTGGCTGAATTCGACGGAGATGCCGACTTCTTCGAGCATGGTCACTGCCTTGCGGCGGAAGTCCTGCACGATGCCGCCGGGGGTGTGGTCGAAGTAGGATTCGTGGTCCACGGGCACGGGGAATCCGTCAGCACCGAGCTTGGAAGATTCGAGCAGGTAGAACTCAATTTCGGGCGAGGTGTAGCAGGTGAAGCCCATCTCCGCAGCCTTGTTGAGCACGCGCTTGAGTACACCGCGGGTGTCGGAGGCGCTGATTTCGCCGTCGGGGGTGAGCACGTCACAGAACATGCGGGAGGTGATATCTTCCTCGCCGCGCCAGGGCAGGATCTGGAAGGTGGAGGGGTCCGGCTGCAGCAGCATATCGGATTCGTAGATGCGGGAGAAACCCTCAATCGAGGAGCCGTCAAAGCCCAAGCCCTCGTCGAAGGCGCTTTCTACCTCAGCCGGTGCGAGCGCAACGGATTTGAGGGTGCCGACCACGTCGGTGAACCAGAGGCGGATGAAGCGGATGTCGCGCTCTTCGATGGTGCGCAGTACGAATTCCTGTTGGCGGTCCATGAGTTGCCCTCTCGCTTGGGGTGCCGGTGCGTCGGGGGCGCATCCTTGCGGGGCGCGAGCACCGGGCGTCTGTTCCTTGTCCCTCTAGCCTATCGGGTTCTGCTGTGTGGCGGGTGGGTGGGAGGTTTCGTTTGTGTAAATTCTCGCTCTTGTTCTCACTCTTGCGCGGCGGTAGCTCAGATTTTGGGCTGTGCCGGGGGGGTAACGCTCCCCCGCTTTTTCTGCGGTGTGGGTTTCGCGCAGATGCCAAACAGGTTCAGATACTTGGCAGATGACGGTTCGCGGGGCGTGTTCGGGGTCGCCTTGCGATAATGGGGGTATGCTACATTCCATTCTTCTTCCCTCGACCGTACAGCTTCCGCTGGCGTCCAGCATTGTTGCCGCTGATCCTACCGGTTTAGAGTGGCTGCTGCTTATTGCGGCGCCGGTTGTTTTCTGTATTGTCTACCTGGCGTGCATTATGGCGATTGCGGCGTTTGGTCCGCTGGTCATGAGGAACAATAAGTCGGGTGGCGCGACCTACTTGCTGGACCGCCCCTCCCGCGTGGCGTTTAGGACTCGCACCGTGGCGCTCTTTGCTGTGGTGGGTGCGTTTGTGGAGCTTCTTTGGCTCGGTTATACGGGTCGTGTGGGGTCGATTGCGGTCATTCCGATTCTGCTCTTCACGTGGTCGTGGAAGTTCGCGTTCTTCTTCCTGCCGCTGCAGCTGATTCGTGCCTGGTATGTGCACGCAACGCGCGGCAAGTACGATTCTCTCTCCGCGGAGGGTACTCAGCGCCGTGAGAAGCTGAACCGTAAGAGCGCCTACGAGGTGTCGAAGATGATGCAGCGTGAGCCGCAGCAGTTCGCGATGAGCAAGGAGCTGCATACGCTGGCGCGCGGTCAGAAGATTGCGGGCGTGCGTCCGTTCCAGAACCTTGACGAGGCGGGCAAGAAGCGCCGCACGAACTACACGGTGGAGTTGGCTGTGGCGCTCATGCAGGCGCGCGCCATGAACCCCGGCAAGCTTCCTTCGGAGGCGTTCGGCGAGGGCATCCTGGGTATGGGTGCCGGCATGACGTCTGATCGGGCGGTGGAGCAGACCTGGTTGACGCTGTGCACGGAGCGCGTCAACGCGCCGGATGCGCCGAACTACCCGGATTCGCTGTACCCGGTGGCGGCTCGTTTTTCGCTGTTTACCACGATGTCGCTGTTGCAGCCGGTGATGGGTCGCCCCTACTCGCCGTTTACCGCGCCGGATGCGCGCCGTTTTGTTCCGCGTGATTTCTCGGCGGATACCGTGCTGTTGAAGACTGAGGAGCTGGGCAAGAAGGCTCTGGCGCAGAGCGCAATTTTCCGTCAGCTTCATGAGCGTCTTCTGCCGTTGCATCAGCAGCAGCCTCAGCTGGTGGATGGCCGCGCCCTGGCGTATTGCGGTGCCCTGCTGGTAAGCGTGGCGAAGGCGGAGGCGGAGAGCCAGCGGTTGACGCACCAGATTCTAGCGACGGCGGCTTCGGAGCGCGGCATCCTGTCCTATGGTTTGTTCTCGCAGATTGCTGAGGATTATCAGTGCGTTCAGCGTCTGCTGAATCTGATGGTGAAGGCGACCGCCGACATTGAGCGTTTTATCAACGCGGTGGAGGCGCTGGTGCAGGTGCATTCTGGTCCGGTTCAGCCCTCCGGTATTGCGTACGAGAAGGTACAGATGGAGTACATCGCTGCTCTTCTGGACGTTATTGTCTTCTCTTCGCACGCCCCGCTTGCCGGTTCAATTCAGGCGTCGTACGCCCTGCTGAAGGCTGACTATGAGGCGTTTACGTTCAACACCACCGATGAGTTGAGCCGCAGCTACTGGCTGCAGTACGCGAAGAACGCGGTGAGCGCCTGCGATACGGGTCTATCCCAGGGATACGAGGGTTTCTTCGGCTCTGACGATGCGGCGAAGAAGGCGTGGGAGTCCTACGCGGAGGACGTCGTGCAGGAAGTCTGCACCTACTCGATCACCCAACTCTACTGGGATGCGCTGGTGCAGCAGGCGCTCATTCAGCGCGATCTGCCGCGCGAGTTTGAGGATGCTTCCTCCGCTATTCCGGAGCTGATGAATAAGAACGCCGCTGCGTCGTTCCCGACCTACTACATTAACCTCATCTGGAATTAGCTTCGGGTGAGCGGTACGCCAGGTCGGAGCCGTGCAGGGTTAGAATAGTCAGCATGACTACTGAGCGTTCTTCCGAGATCTCTTCGCCCTACGCGGCACAGCCTGCCGCTACTCCCGCGACTGCTTCTGCATCCGCATTGGCACAGAAGCCTTTTGACCTGGACACCGTCAAGAAGGTTCGCACTGTTCACCTGGCGCAGGCTAAGGCGACCGGGCAGAAGTTCTCCATGCTGACCTGCTATGACGCCCTGACCGCGCAGATTTTTGATCGCGCGGGCATCGACATGCTGCTGGTTGGCGATTCTGCGGCGAATGTGGTGCTCGGTTACGAGTCGACCCTGACCATTACCCTGGATGAGATGATTCCGCTGGTTGCGGCGGTTTCTCGCGGCGCTTCCCGCGCCATGGTGGTTGCCGATCTGCCGTTTGGTTCGTACGAGCAGTCCCCGCAGCAGGCGGTGGCGAGCGCTGTTCGCCTGATGAAGGAGGGCGGCGCGCACGCGGTCAAGATTGAGGCGGATGCTTCGATGGCCGAGTGGGTTTGTGCCCTGGTGCGTACCGGTATTCCGGTGGTGGCGCATGTTGGTTTCACCCCGCAGTCGGAGCATGCCCTGGGCGGTTTCCGTGTGCAGGGCCGCGGCGATGCCTCTGAGCGTGTTCGTGAGGATGCGGTGGCGCTGGCTGAGGCTGGCGCGTTCTGCGTGCTCATGGAAATGGTGACTACCCAGACTGCGCAGCTGGTGGATGATGCTGTGGGCGCTGTGCCCACTATCGGTATTGGTGCGTCGAATGTGACGACCGGTCAGGTGCTGGTGTGGCAGGACATGATGGGTGTTCGTGCCGGTCGCGTGCCGCGTTTTGTGAAGCAGTTTGCGCAGGTTGGCCAGGTCATGGAGGACGCTGCGCGTGCTTATCGTGAGCAGGTTCGTTCGGGTGAGTTCCCGGCGGCTGAGCACACCTTTGAGTAGGCTTTAGGCTGAGAAGAAAGCTGTACAAGCTCTAGAAGAAAGACCCCCGTATCCGGTGCTTCCGGGTGCGGGGATCTTCTGTGTCTCAAACGTTTTGTGGTGTTGGTAGCCTCAAACAACGCCGGGAGCGCTAGTTCTTTAGTTCCAGTCGCTGTCCTTGTCCCAAGCTTCGTTGCGTTCGCGGGCGCGGTCCATGGCGTGTGCCGCCTCCTCGTAGGTTTTGAAGGGGCCCCACAGGGAGGTGACGGCGCTCTGCTGGCCGCGCTCCACCTCGCCGGTTTTGAGGTTGTACCAGTACTCTTCGGGATGCGGGCTGGTGGCTTCGGTCGCGGAGTTCAGGGTCTTTTCGACCGCCGATTCGATGGCTTCGCTCAGGCGGTTTTTCTTCTCGCTCATGGGTTCTCCTTTGACGGTGCGGGGCTGGTGTTTCTAGCTTCTCACGCACATAGGTTCGTGGCAACGAGGCGGGCGGAGCTTTTCACGGTCCTCCTCCCCTCTCCTATATTCCGCCCGCGCAGTTTTACAGTGAGCGTGCATGAAATTTTATTCACAATCTGGGAAAAAGGTACGGCTTATGTATCCGCCGCTTTTTAGCGCCCCCGCAAGGGACACAACCCGCCCGCGCCCGGTAAGATGAAACTATGTCTTCAACCAAAAAGAATACTTCGCATAATCTTCCCGCAGAGCCCGGTCGCGCACCCGTCGGTTGCCTGACCCCCGGACGCGTCACCCCCATGCGCCTGGTCCCCTCGCACATTGTTCGTCCCGAGTACGTGGGTAAGCCCAC
>NZ_CALJRY010000394.1 GCF_937976295.1 uncultured Rothia sp.
TGCGCGCCCTCTGGCGGTTCTGTTCCTGCCGGTCAGGTGCCGTTGACTGCTGGTGAGCTTCAAACCCTGGTGGCGGAGGCGCTACCTGCCGCCGCGCAGTTGCTGTTCCGGCGTGAGAAGAAGCTGATGGTCGCCGGTTTGAAGGTGCTTGAGTTGAGTGTTCGGGCGGTACCGGAACGTGCCGGGGAGGTGTCTGCTTACGCGCAGGATGCTGTGGAGGTTCTTCCTCTGGAGCTGCGCGATCGCGCGCAGAAGCTGTGCCCTGACACCGCGCCAGCACAGCCTAGTTTGAATCAGCCTAGCTCGGCTCAGCCCGCCTCCACCCGGCCTGCCTCAGATCAGCCGCCCCGTAGCGTGCAGATTCCGGATGTCCCCGCCCTTGGGCTCTCAGCCTCGGAGGTGAACGCCGCCCTCAACGCGGCGCCCCAGGCTGGGCGCGCCTCCGAAGCTACCCGGGATGCTATTCGCGACGACCGGGACTGTGAAGAGCTGCTGTTCGCCCTCTACCATCTCAACGAGAGGGAGCAGTCTGTCCGCCGCATTCCGGCGCTGCTGAGCTACCTGCATCGGGCGCATCAGGAGGGGCGAATCATTGAGTTCAGTCCCGCTTTTCAGAAGCATCTGCGCCGCTACCTGAGCCGTGCCTGGCATGATGGTCGCGACCAATTGCGGTATCTGGCGTACCGGTTGCTGGTCCAGCATGTGCACGCCGCAGACCCTGACCCGCAGGCAGCACTCACCGAGCACACGGGCCGTTTTCAGGATGCTGATTTTCATTTCAAGGGGTACCCGCGCAAGGGTAGCGAATATTGGGCGTACCGGTCGCCCACGGCGCTGTTCCATGAGCAGCTTCGCGTTGCGTTCGGGGATCAGCCCTATAGTAGCGAGGGCGCGGCTGGGCAGGGCTTTGCGCCTCTGCTGGCTGAGCCGCTGCCTGCGGTGGAGCGTTCTTTTGAGCGCACGGTGATTCGTTTCAAGTCGTACCGTGAGGCGTTTCCGAAGGTTCTGCACGGCGAGTATGAGGTGAATGATTCCACCTATGAGCTGTGGCAGGTGCCGGGGGAGGAGCCAGCCACGGAGCGGAGCACGTTCACGGCGGCGGCATACGCGGTGGCTGGTGCCTGTGCGGAGTATCCGGGGCGTTCCCTGGAACATACCGAGGTGCCGTCTGTTGCCCTAGTATGTGGCTGGTACGCCTGGGCGATGCGCCACAACCCGGACCTTGTAGCGGCGCAGTATAAGCCGCTGCTGAGCGTGTATCAGTTCTCTCGTCTTCACGGTTTTGAGGAGGTTATGCAGACGCTCGGTGCGGCGGAGCGTGCTCTGGGTGTGCCGTCGTATAACTTCCTGGCGTGGGCTTCTGTAGTGTACGCCCCGGAGCGTCGCGCGTTGACGGCGGAGACGATTGCCTCCCTCATTGACCGCGGCAACTGGGATGCGCACCTTTTCGCCAGTGAGCTCGGGTACCTCCTGGAGCACGGCTGGTTCGGGGCGAATCGCCTGGTGCAGACGTTGAACGATGCCGCTTCTTTGAGCCCCTTGGCGGGGTGGTCTGTCTTCCAGACGGTGCGCCAGATTCTTCCGTTGCTTCCGCAGGTTAAGCAGAGTGCACCCATCGTGAAGCTTGCCGTTGAGCTTGCCGAACTGTACGGCACGCCGGTTGAGATTCCCACCGTCCTGGAGCCGAAGATGAAGGGCTCCACGGTCATGGCGAAAGCACTACGCGCCCTGGCTGCCGTGCCTGCCCGCGAGACCGAGGAGGCGCTTGCCGCCCGCGAAGCTGCGCTCGCCCTGCTGGGTGAATCCTAGCCCGAGAGTCCTAGCCCGAAA
>NZ_CALJRY010000395.1 GCF_937976295.1 uncultured Rothia sp.
TCCAAATCCGAAATATAGGAACGAATCGTCTCTTCGGAACGGTGCTTCTCATAGCGCAGAAAACGCTCAAAACGGTCCAGGACGGAGCGGAACACCTCACCGGAAACGCCCAGCACGGAATCGGATAGAGCCGAATCGGGTAGAGCAGAGCCGTCCAGAGCAGAATCAGGGCCCTCAGCTTGGGCGCCGGGATGATCAGCGGCAAGGCTGCGGGTGTAGGTCACCGGCAGGGTCGTGGAGGGAGCCTCGTCCCGATATTCTTCTCGGTTTGCAGCCCGGTTTTCGTGCTGGCGGGCGGGGGTCATGCGTCCCTCCTTTCGTGGTTCCGGTTCCCGACTCTAGCGGCGTTATGCTTCTCAGCAGTGTATTTCTGTCCCCTGCTGTATTTCTATCCCCGGCGCATCTGCCGATAGGGCGGCGGGGTAGGCTCCGCGCCAGTACGCGCAAGCCTACCCCAATTGTAGAGAGGTTCAGCCTCCTCTACCTGCCGTCCTGTCATGATTGACCCTCACAACCGGCTACTGTCGGGGCGCTCGGCAGGAGTGTTCAGCGCAGGCTCCCCTACGCTGCGGCAGCCGGGCGAACCTTCCTCCAGCTCGTTCCACTGCTCTCCGCCAGGCCGCAGCGACCCAGGTGGAACAGGTCAGCCATCACGTCGCGAGCGCTCAACCCGAGGGTTGCGGCAATCTCGTCCACGCCGCGGTAGGAACGCGGGCTCAAGTCATCCCAGACTCTGCCCTGTCGTTCGGTCAGCTCATCCAGCGCGCTGGAGGAGGCGGCCTGATCCCACTCGCTCTCGTGCTCGGTGCCCAGCTCAAACCCAGCGGCGGCATCGTACTCGAGAATGTCGGCGGCCTCGGTGAGTGTTTGCGCTAGTCCATCGCGTAGCAGACGGTTCGTGCCCACCGAGTTCGGCGAGTTAATCTGCCCCGGAACCGCCCAGAGGGTACGCCCAATTTCCAGCGCGTGACGAGCCGTGTTCAAGGCACCGGAACGCCAGCGCGCCTCCACCACAATGGTGTGCCGCGCCAATGCCGCAATCAGGCGGTTACGCTCCAGAAAACGCCAACGCGTGGGGGTGTTGCCCACACTCACCTCGCTCATGATGAGCCCGCGGTCAACAATCATGTTCAGCGCATCCGAGTTCTGCGCCGGGTACAGCCGATCCAACCCACCCGCCATAAAAGCAATGGTCGGCAGATCGCTGCCCTGCTGGGTCAGCGCCGCCCGATGCGCCGCAATATCAACGCCCATCGCACCGCCAGAAATCACCGTGTACCCGCGGCGCGCCAGCTCCGCGGCGAGGTGAGTCGTCGCCTCCGTACCGTAGATGCTCGGGTCGCGCGAACCGACCAGAGCCACGCTCGGGGCGGACGCCACATCCAGCAGGTGCCGCGAATCGCCTCGACACCACAGCCCGTACGGTCGGGCAGGCCCCAAATCGTTCAACTGCGGCGGCCACAGCGGATCGGCGGGAGTGACCAGCCACGCCCCGCAGGTTGCCGCCATGTGCGCCTCCGCGTTCAGGGTACGTTCCATGCGGCGGTTCCAGCGCAGGCGGCGGGTCGCGAGCGCCTTACCGAACTTATCACGGCTCATCTGATGCTCACCCGGCGTGTAGTAGCCATTCGCGCTGAAAAACAGGGCGGACTCCCCCTCTGCGGGTGCACCCACCGAGTGCAGAAATTCGCTGAGCTGTTCGTCCGGTTCGCCGTGCTCCCAGGTGTGCTCATCGGGGATGTGCCCGGTCAGCAGGTAGTGCAGGGTCAGCGGCGCACCCAGGCTGGTGAGAGATTCGACCACGAGCTCATCGGCGGGTTCGGCGTAGCGCATCAGCTGAGCGGTGCAGCAGCGGATGTACTCGCGGCACGCAGCCTCAAGCTCCTGCGCGCTGAGCTCAGGGTTGAAGAGCGGTGCGGTAGCTACGGGAGTGGTTGCGTCTGCGGTATCAGCAGATTTTTTAGCTACTGATTCAGCACCCTCTTGGTTTGCAGACTCCGGTGTCTCGTCCAGGTACACCGGGTTCAGGCAGGAGGCGAGGAACCCCGGCAACCGCGCCGCGTTATAGGGGCTCGGCGAAGGCTCCTGCCCCAGCGACAGAATATGCGCCACCCTCTCACGTACCAGGGCGTGCCGGTCTAGCGTCCTGCCGGGCATACGGATCTGCAGTTCCTCCTGCACAAAATCCTCCGCCGCGCTCTCTTCTGGCGCATGCTCTTCCGGCGCACACTCTTGTAGCGCTGTTTCTCTCAGCCCATTTTCTTTCAATTCAGCCTCTTCGGCTCGTTTTCTCGGTTTCTTCTCACTCATAACGTTTCTCCTCTCGTGAGTAGCTCAATTTCGTTCACACGTCTTCAAAAACACCTCGGCGGTCAAAGCTTCGGCACACTATTTCAGCCGCCTACATTTCAGCCGTCGCTCGTTCAGCTGCCTCTATTTCAGCTGCCCCTGCTGCCTCAAAAAGAGCGCCACATCCAGGTGCTCCCGGCTCGGGTAGGCGGCACCCTCCAAATCGGCGAGAGTCCAAGCAATACGCAACACCCGATCATAGCCGCGAGCCGTCAGCGTGCCCCGATCCACGGCGGCGTTCAGCTCGCCGGTGAGCTTCGCATCCAGACGCAGCGGACCGCGCAGAATCTTCCCGTTCATCTCCGCATTCGTCTTCAACCCGTACGGCTCCAGGCGCTCCTTCTGAGCCTGCCGTGCCGCCATGACGCGCTCACGAATCTGCGCCGAACTCTCATTCACCTGACCGCCCGCAAGCTCCGTAGACGACACCTTCGGAACCGTCACATTCACGTCAATACGGTCCACCAGCGGGCCGGACAGCCGCCCAAAATAGGCGCGACGCTCACGCGGAGCGCACGTGCACTCCGTACCGGTGCCCACGTTCATGCCGCAGGGGCACGGGTTCGCCGCCAGAATCAGCTGAAAACGCGCCGGATACGTCGCCGACGCGCTCGAACGATCCAGGGTCACGGTCCCCGATTCCAGGGGCTGACGGAGTGAATCAAGCACCGTACGTTTGAACTCCGGCGCCTCGTCCAGAAAGAGCACGCCGCGATGCGCTTTAGACACGCAGCCTGGGCGGGGAATGCCGCTGCCGCCTCCCAGAATCGCCGGCGCGGAGGCGCTATGGTGCGGCGCCTCAAACGGCGGCTGACGCACCAGCTCGCTCAGGTGCTCCCCCGCCGAGCAGAGGGACCGAATCGCGGTCACCTCCATCGCGGCATCGTTGTCGAGGGTCGGCAGGATGCTCGGCAGGCGCTCCGCCAGCATGGTTTTACCCGAACCGGGCGGGCCTGTCAGCAGCATGTGGTGGCCGCCCGCAGCGGCAATTTCCAGGGCAAAACGACCCTGCGACTGACCGGCAACATCGCTCATATCCGAGGGAATTTCAGCCGGTTTCGCTGCCGGTGCGCTCGCTTCCGTCTGCGGGGCGGGTGGGTAGGTCAGCTTCTGGCTCTCCGCGCCGAGAGCGGCAAAAACCTCAGCCAGGCAGCGGAAACCGCTCACCTGCGCGCCGGGAATGAGCGCCGCCTCCTCAGCGTTTTCGGCGGGCACAATCACGCGGTGATGTCCGGCATCCACAGCTGCTTTGACCGCCGGCAGGATGCCCGGCACGGGGCGTAGTGTTCCGTCCAGTCCCAGCTCGCCCAGGAAGACGCTATCGCCGCTGGGGTGCAGTTTCTTCTCCGCCTGCAGCGCCGCAACCACAATGGCAAGGTCGAACGCCGAGCCGCGTTTAGGCAGGGTCGCCGGGGTCAGGTTCACGGTGAGCCGGTGCTGAGTGAGGATGATGCCGGTGTTCTTCGCGGCGGAGCGCACACGCTCTTTAGACTCGTTGAGCGCGGTATCGGGCAGACCCAGCAGCACGAAACCGGGTAGGCCCTGCGAGATGTCTGCTTCAACGTCAACAATGTGCCCGCGCAGACCCACGAGCGCCACGGAATAGGTGCGTGCGAATCCCATTACGCCACCGCCTTCAAATGTTCGAAGGTGAAGGTTTCGCAGGTTCCAGTCACCGCAATGGCGTCGATACGAAAGCGCGGAAAATCCAGGTTCTCACGCAGCCTGCACCACAGGATCGCCAGCGAGCGCGTGCGGCGCGCCTTATCGCGGTCAATGGACGCGAACGGGTGCCCAAAATCTTCGCTGCTGCGGGTTTTGACTTCAACGAAAACCAGTTCGTCCTCGGGGTCAATGGCGATCAGATCGAGCTCGCCGCGGATCTGTTCGTGTTCGAGTCCGGCGGGCGGTCGCCAATTCCTTTCCAGGATGCGGTAGCCGTTCGTTTCCAGGATGCGGGCGGTCAGTTCCTCGCCCCACCTGCCGACGCTGTGGGCGCGGGGCGGGGTTCTGCGGAGGGGTCTGTTGGGTGCGCTTCGGGTTGTGGCGCGGGCTGTTATTCGGGTTGTTGTCATGGGTTTCTCCCCCGGTAGATAGCGGTAGTGCTTCTACTGTGCCCGCCGCGCACGTGCCCGAACGCAGTTAACGAAAAACTGTGGATAACCTCGGTTCCCAGAAGGAATTAGAGGTTATCCACAGCCATTTATTTGAAATTTTAGGGCATATTTTTCAAAAACGCCGCTCGGGTGCCAACTCGACGCGTCATATTCGCGCAGGTTCATCACGCGGTTTATCATGCCGGGTTCATCGCGCAGGTTCATCACGCGGTTTCGTCACCCAAGTTCTGCCGCCCGGCATCTCAGCAGCCGCGCGCATCCGGCGGCAAGGCGGTGAATCGGGCGTGAGCTAGGCGTTAAAGTCCGACATTTCCGGCACGGTGAACTCCTGGTTGGGCAGGCGCTCCTCCACGTTCACGTCACGCACCGAGTAGGCGTGCACCTTCTTCACAAAGCGGTTGGAGCGGAATACATCCCACACCCACACGTCGCTCATGCTCACCTCAAAGTAGAGGGTGCCGTCCTGCACGTGCGGGGTGACGTCCACCTGGTTTGCCAGGTAGAAGCGTCGGTCGGTTTCTACCGCGTAGCTAAAGAGCGACATGACGTCTTTGTATTCGCGGTAGAGCGCCATTTGGGCGTCGGTCTCGTAGTTTTCGAGGTCTTCTGCGCTCACTACTCTTCCTTTCCTGGGCTTTCTAGTACTGATTCAGCGGTAGCACGTTAGGCTTTCGTAGCCTTCGGGGGCGCGGTCTTCAGGAATGCCACGCACTCTAGCCGCCCCCCTAGTAGCGCTGTGCCGCAGCGGCCTCAATCTGCTCGGCGGTCGCCGGAAGCGACCACGACAGTCGATGCTGCGGGCTGGGGCCCTGCACGCTAATCGCCTCGCGGTGAGCGGCGGACCCGTAGCCCTTATTCTTTGCCCAGCCGTACCCCGGGTAGCAGGCGCCCAGCTGGACCATCAGCTCGTCACGTTCCACCTTCGCAACCACCGATGCGGCGGCGATGGAGGCGCACTTGTAGTCGCCCTTAATGACCATGGTCACCGGCATCTGCGCGGGCTCACCTGCACCGCCTTCGCCCAAACCCTCCCACGCCTGGGCAAGCAGTGCATTGTAGTGTGCCTGCGCCGGATCCGGTACCAGCGCACTGAACAGGTCCTCCTGCGGAGGGGTGAACCAGTCGTGCTTACCGTCCAGCAGGGCGGCGTCGGCACGGTATCCACGGCGCGCCAGCTCGGCGAGCGCACGCTGGGCGGCAAGCCTCAGCGAAAGGGTCATGCCGAGCCGGTCAATATCTGCCGGTTCCACGTGCCCGACCGCCACGGCGCACCACTGGCGGATTTCGGGAACCATGGATTCGCGGCGTGCCGGTGAGAGCGCCTTGGAGTCAATCAGCCCGCCCACTTCGAGAGTGGCGTCCGGGGTGAGGATTGCGACGCCCACGGTAACCGGACCCGCCATGGAGCCGCGGCCCACCTCGTCGATTCCGGCAACCGTGCGGGCGCCGGAGGCGAAGAGCTGCTGCTCGTACTCAAGGTCGGCAGCGGGCGGGGTTGCTTTCGCGGGTTTGGTTTTTACGGGTGGCTTAGCTTTTGCGGGTTTCGTTGCGCTCTTCTGGGCGCTCACCATCATTGCCAAGCTCGCTTACTCACTCGGGGTGGAGGTCGGTGCGGGTACCGAGGAGAACACCGAGCTCTCATCCTGCAGCAGACCGAAGTGGTTCAGCGGCCACGCCACAAGGAACACGTTACCCTGCACGTCGTCCTTGGAGATGAACGCGGTGCCGTCGCTAATGTGGTAGCGGGAGTCGGCGGAGTTGCTGCGGTGGTCACCCATCACGAAGTACTTGCCGGCGGGCACGGTCACCTTGAAGGGAACCTCCGAGGGCGGGTTGCCGGGGTACAGGTAGGGTTCGGTGATTTCTACGCCGTTGACCTTGATCTTGCCGGTGCCGTCGCCTTCAACCACGTCACCGGGAGTGCCGATAACGCGCTTGACCAGGTAGTTCGAGGAGGTATCCGGCAGAATACCGACGAAGGACAGGCCGTCCTTGAGCGGGTTGCTGGTCTTCTGGGTGGAAGGAATCCAGCCCTGAGAGTCCTTGAAGACGATGACGTCGCCGCGCTTGGGCTCGTTGAAGTAGGAGCCCGCCACGTTAATGAACACGCGGTCGTTGACCTGCAGGGTCTGCTCCATGGAGCCGGAGGGAATGTAAAAGCCGCGCAGCAGGAAGGTCTTGACCAGGAATGCGATGACCAGCGCGTAGAGAATGACGGTGCCGCCCTCGCGTGCCTGCACCCAGAGCCATTCGCCGAGGCGGCCTTCTTCCTGCGCCTGGGAGTAGGTCAGCTCTGCCTGCTCGGCGCGCTTTGCCTTGCGGCGTTCCCTAGGGGTCATTTCGGAGAAGTCCTTGGTGGCTTCTGCGGATGCGTCCTTATCGGTGGCTTCTTCGCTCTCGCTCTTCTTTGCGGCGGCGCTCTTCTTCGCGTCCTTCGCGGTGGAAGAAGTCGCGGCGGCGCTGCTTGCGGTTGCACCTGCGGAGGCGGCACTTGCCTCGGCGCTAGCTACCACCTCGCTGGTGCTCGCGGAAATACTCTCAGAGGTGCTCTTGGCATCGCTTTCGGTCGCCTCAGTAGCACCAGAAGCGCCAGTAGCGCCAGTAGCGCCCTCGGATGCCGCCCAGGGGGTAGCCTTCTCGGTCGCGCTCTGTTCGGTAGCCGCCTTCTCACCTGCTGCTTTTTCGGCGGCGAGGCGCGCGGTGTACTCTTCCATTTCGCGGCGCTCGCGGCGGCTTTGAGGCTGGTATCCCTCGGGGAAGGGGCTGGTGTTCGCAGTGTTCTTGTCGTCTGCCATGCTGGAGTGAGCCTTTCGTTTGAGAGATACCTAGCTCGGGTGAAACGGTACCTAGCTATTGTATCGAGAGTGTTTGCGCTCTTGGGCTTTTATTTTCTGAGAGCGGCAAGGTTCTCAGAATATGCAAAAACCGCTCCTTGCCCGCGCAAAGCGGTTGGGGAGCGGTTCGCAACAGAATTCTGTATCTATAAAGATTAGAACTCGCGCTTCTCGCGGATACGAGCAGCCTTACCGTGGCGGTCGCGCATGTAGTACAGCTTTGCACGACGGACGTCACCGCGGGTCACAACCTCGATCTTCTCGATGGAGGGAGAGTGAACGGGGAAGGTACGCTCAACACCAACGCCGAAGGAAACCTTGCGGACGGTGAAGGTCTCGCGAACGCCTGCACCCTGGCGGCCAACGACGAAGCCCTTGAAGACCTGGATACGGTGGGTCTTACCTTCAACGATCTTAACGTGAACGTTCAGGGTGTCACCGGGGCCGAATGCGGGGATGTCGTCACGGAGGGACTTCTTGTCGAGGAAGTCAAGAGTCTGCATAGTTGTAGATCTCCAGAGTCATCTGCCGCAGGTCAAATAGACTCAGATTGCTCTGCCCCACTGCGGGACAGAAAACTTCATGCTTCGGACAGGATTGGTGCCCGAAGGTTGACATCGTTGGTCGCTCTCCCCCCTGCGGCAGGGGCGTGCCCGATGTCAACACAATGCTCCATTATCCCAATGCACCCGCGTTTATGCAAGCATCCGGGGAGCACTTTTAGAAGGGGGGTTCGTCACTCTGCGCTCCCCCGCCCTGGGATGCGCCGTTCTGCACCGGGGCACCCTGAACGGTCACACCCGGCGCCTCCGCGTTCTGCGGAGGCGCGTACTGCTGCGCGTACTGCGTCGCCTCCTGCTGAGGTGCGCCCTGCATGTCGTTGACCGTGCGCTTCTCCACGGTGCGGGCGAAGGTGCTCGTACCGTAGTTCAGGTCGTGACCGATGCCGAGGGCATCCACTTCTACCGTGGTGCCCTGCGTGCCGTCTTCGCGGTTCCAGCGGCTAATGCGCTGGCGGCCGCTCACGACCAGCGGCTGCCCCTTCTCAATGGAGGTGGCGATGTTCTGGGCGAGGCGGCGGTAGGCTTTCACGGTGTACCAGTTGGTGGTGCCTTCTTTCCAGGTGCCGGTGGCGTCCTGCCAGCGCGGGGTGCTGGCAAGGCGAAAGTTCACAACGGGCACCCCGTTGGGCAGGGTGCTCAGTGCCGGGTCGGAGGCGGTGAATCCGCGGATCAGAATGGTGTCGCTCATGGTTTCTCCTTAGAAACTAGTGGGTTGGTTCCTTCACCTTGCCAGGGCTGAGCCGACGTTGCACCCGACGACCGCCGCATCTGTGGATAACCTCGCGTTGTGCGGTTTTGGGTACCGCCTGTGGATAGATTTTTTGAACTTTTTGCCCCATTTTTTCAAAATTTGCCCTCGGGCAACACGCTCCCTGCAGAAATATGACGACTACTCCCCCACCCCATCCGGCATCGTAACTGGTATCCGTGATAGGTATCTCAGCGTCGAGGCGGCTATTTTTGCCCTCAAGTTAACTATTTCAGCCCCACGCACTCTATCCTTGATGATGCGGTGCACTCAGCCGCATCCCGTCTACCCGCCTTGGAGAATCCGTGAGCAAAAAGCCCGCGAACAACAACCTGCCTTCTTTGCAGGAACTTCAGCAGCTGCAGCGCAACCTACCCAAGCTGCCCGACTCGATGGACCCGAAGAAGAAGCGCCTCATTTACGGTCTGCTCGCCGTGCTTGCCGTGATCGTGCTGATTATTGGTCTGGTCTACGTGAGCAAGAACGGCGTGGACAGCCTGCTCGGTTCGGATACGACGACCTCCGCCACCGACGAGGAAGAAACCACCGTTGCCACGGAAACCCTCGCCGAGGTCAAGAACCCGTACAAGGCGGTTGATCCCGCGACCGCGCTCGCACCGGATCTGGCGACCGCGAAGCGCGAGCTGGCGTCCCTGCAAGTGAAGGATCGCGCGTCAAAGACTGGCTACTCTCGTGATCAGTTCGGTCCCGCCTGGGATGACGTTGACGGCAACAAGTGCAACACTCGTGATGACATTCTACGCCGCGACCTGACCAATGTTCGTTTCAAGGTGGGGACCCACGCATGCACCGTGATCAGTGGCACTCTGGATGACCCGTACACCGGCAAGACCATCGAGTTCAAGCGCGGCAAGAAGACCTCCTCAGCCGTGCAGATCGACCACGTGGTAGCGCTGTCGAACGCATGGCAGACCGGCGCGCAGGATTTGACCGCGGAGCAGCGCCGCCAGCTGGCGAACGACCCGGAGAACCTGCTGGCTGTAGACGGCCCGGCGAACCAGCAGAAGTCCGATGCGGACGCCTCCGAATGGTTGCCGAGCAACACCGCCTACCGCTGCACCTACGTGGCACGTCAGGTGCATGTGAAGGCGAAGTACAAGCTGTGGGTGACCGCGGACGAGAAGAAGGTTATGGAGCGCGTCCTCAACTCCTGCAAGGACACTAACCCCACTAAGAAATAGCCTCCCGGCACCTCGCAACATCTCGCAGCACCTTGCAGCGCACCAACATAAAAGCATCAAGAAAACCGCCCCGCACCCTAAGTTTTGGGTGCGGGGCGGTTTTCTATGTGGCGCCCCAGGAGGGAATCGAACCCCCGACCAAGAGATTAGAAGGCTCCTGCTCTATCCTCTGAGCTACTGAGGC
>NZ_CALJRY010000396.1 GCF_937976295.1 uncultured Rothia sp.
CCAGATCAAGACCGGTGCTCCCGCACGTTCCGAGCGCGTTGCTAAGTACAACCAGCTACTGCGCATTGAGGAAGAGCTGGGCGATGCAGCTGTTTACGCTGGCAAGTCTGCATTCCCCCGCTTCAAGGCATAAGTTACTGAAGCATCCGACCGCGTGAGCGGTTAGACGTCAAGGAGGCGGTGCTACCCCGTAGGGGAGTGGCACCGCCTCCTGCTCTGTGCCTGGGTTTCTTGAGCTTAGGGTTCCTACGGGAGAACGGTCATGCGAGATGTAGCATGATGCAAATCATTGCGTCTTGTACCGTGTGATGGATCGGTTTTCCTTGTCAGAGGCATATAATCTTGGGTATATACTCACTCACACTTCATGCTTTCAATTAGTTTAGGGCGTCAATGACGACTTAAACTTATGAGCTCACTTGGGGCTCTCTTATCGGCTACTCGGGTCGTACCTGGCTATATCGTGATGTGATTCATGACAGATAGTTGAGGTGCGGCCCTATTTTATATGTCGAAAGCATGCCTATTCACTCACATTTCACGTAGGAAGATCATGACAGTCTGTTATCTTGTCCTTGCCCATAAATATCCGAAACAGTTCAAGAAAATTGCTCAGCATATTCTGAACTCTGGGGGAGTATGCGTTGCCCATATTGATAAGAAAGCCAATATGGATGATTTCTACGTTGAGGGCGTATCTTACGTGCGCAAACGTGAAAATGTGCGCTGGGCCGGTTACTCTGCGGTGAAGGCAACTCAAAAAATGCTTGCTCAGGCTTTGAAAGAATATCCGGAGGCAACTCATTATGCATCCATTACGGGGCAGTGCTATCCCGTACGTCCTCTCCGTGAATACGCTGATTTTCTTGCCCGACCTGAGAACTTGGAGCGTTCCTGGGTAAGCTTCTATGCGCTAGCCCCCGGAATGCGTAACTACGTCCTGGTGCAGTACCGAGAATATAAGGACTTTGAAGGCCTACTGCCGGAAGGGATTATCCGCAGGGGCGTACGCAAAGTGTATTACAAGATTTCACGAATGTTCCCGCGCAAGAATTTGCCGATTCAGTTTTATCAAGGGTCGGCTTATTGGACGATTTCCCGCTCGGCCGCTCTTCAGGTGATGGACTTTTTGAAAACTCCGAAGGGTCGAGAGGTTACCAAGATTTTCCGCTCTGCCCCTATGCCTGATGAGATGTGGATGCAGAGTGTACTCCTCAATACGCCCGCTCGTGAGAATGCGGAGGCCTGGGCAACCGATGGCCAGTTGGCGCCGGGAACAAAGGGCTCTGAGAATCACGCAAACCACCACTACATTGATTGGAGTAGGAGAGGAGCTCACCCAGAGGTGCTGACCCTTGAGGATCTTCCTGCCATTCGAAAATCGGGAAAATGGTTTACCCGTAAGGTTGATCCTGAAGCATCAGCAGAACTTATTGAAGAGTTGGACCGTATCCAACAGAAATCGTAAAACTGTATCTGCTTGAATATATGCCGCCGAATCGCTGGTGTGTGTAAACCTACCAGCGATTCGGCGGTATTATTCTGCCTAAAGTTAATGCCTGTGTTGAGACGGTAGAATATGAAGGAAGCGCTTAGCGGTACAGAATGGAACGAGGGATAGAGCAATGAGCCAGCGAGCAAACCAGCAGACCCGGTCGCACTCTAAGAGTTCCACCGAATCCGCTCAGGGCGCTGCCTCCTCCGATGCGCCGCGTGGCGCCGCGAAGGAAGCCCGCACCTCCCTGTTGAAGAAGGCAAGCGCTCTTTTCTTTGGCGTGGGTTTGAGCGAGCGTCACCCTGAGCGTGAACGTCAGGCGCAGGCTCGCCGTGAGGAGCGTGCCCGCCGCCGCGCCGCAGCCCAGCAGGGCCGTGAAGAGGGCGGATACGACGCCCCCGTGGCGGCTCATATGTTCTCCGGTCGTAGCTTCCTGACCGCTGTTGTGGTGGGCGTGATTGCGCTCGGTACCGCATACCCGGTGGTCACCTACTTTGAGCAGGACCGGGAAATCAAGCGAATCAACACGCACATTTCCCAGCTGCAGCAGGAGAACGCTCAGCTGAAGGCGGAGCAGACCTGGTGGAACGACGACAACTACGTTCGCCAGCAGGCACGTAGCCGCCTCTACTATGTGAACCCCGGCGACACCCCCTACGTGGTTACCGGCATTACCGAGGACTCCACGAAGGCTGACGATACTTCTGCGAATGCGAAGAACGCCCCCGAGGACGCCTGGACCACGAAAATCTGGGATTCTCTCGAAAAGAACTAGCCCCAGCCACCGGCAGGAACCCTGCCCTGGCAAGAACCCGGCAAGCACCCGGCATAAGCGGACGAGGCGACCCCTCGCTCCAGAAACTTAGGATTATGAGCACCGAAAACACCATTGAAGAGCTGAAGGCACGCACCCCCGGCGGCTTCGGCGTAACTGTTGAAACCCTGACCCCCACCGAGCAGGACATCCGTGTTCTCTCCGCGCAGCTGGGCCGTAAAGTCCGCGACGTGATTGAGATTCCGGCACGCTGCGTGTGCGGTAACCCGCTCGTTGCTGCGACCGCGCCGCGCCTGAGCAACGGCACCCCCTTCCCGACCGTGTTCTACCTGGCGCATCCGGTGATTACCGCTGCGGCTTCCCGCCTGGAGGCGGGCGGCCTGATGTACGAGATGACCGACTCGCTGGCTGAGGACGCCGACCTTGCGGCACAGTACGCTGCCGCACACGAGAACTACCTGGCTGAGCGTGAGCGCATCCGCCTGATCAGCGGCACCGAAGAGGTCCCGGAGATTGATGGCATCTCTGCCGGCGGTATGCCGACCCGCGTGAAGTGCCTGCACGCCGTTATTGGCCACACCCTGTCGGTGGGTCGCGGCGTGAACCCGATGGGTGACCGCGGCCTGGACGCTATCGCCGAGTGGTGGACCCCCGAGGTCTGCTCCTGCGACCCCGCGTGGCGTGAAGAAGCCTAAATATTGATTCTGGTGCGCCCGCATCGTCGTAAGGGACGGTGCGGGCGCATAATAGATAGAAGAAAGAGCGCCGAAAAGCGAAAATTTTTCGCCTGCGGCGCTCGCTGTGCCTTTGGCACTGATTGGTATTGAAGACCTGAAAGGAACCCACCGTGCGCGTTGGTGCGATTGACTGCGGTACGAACTCTATTCGCCTGCTGATTGCTGATTCCACTACTGAGGTGGTGGACGGGGTCGAGAAGACCGTCCTGAAGGACGTTGTACGTGAGATGCGCATTGTGCGTCTGGGCCAGGGCGTGGACGCGACCGGCTGGCTGGCGCAGGAGGCGCTGGACCGTACTTTCGCTGCGGCGCGTGAGTACGCGCAGTTGCTGAAGGAGCACGGTGCTGACTCGGTGCGTTTCGTGGCGACCAGTGCGACTCGCGATGCGGGTAACCGCCAGGTGTTCGTGGACGGCATCCGCGAGATTTTGGGTATTGAGCCCGAGGTCATTAGCGGCGAGGAGGAAGCTGCGCTGTCCTTCGCGGGTGCGGTGCGTGCTGTCGGTTACGGCGATGGCGACACCCTGGTGTTCGATCTGGGCGGCGGTTCGACTGAGTTCGTGCTCGGTGACGAGTCGGGTGTGAAGGCTTCCCGCAGCGTCAATATTGGGTGTGTGCGCCTGGCTGAGCGTCACATGCTCAGCGCCCCGGCGACCGAGTCTCAGATTGCTCACGTTGAGGCTGATACTGACGAGGCTCTCGAGGTGGCGCGTGAGACGGTGCCCCTGCAGAATGCGCACCGTGTGGTGGCTGTGGCTGGCACCGCGACCACTGTGGCTGCCGCTGCGCTGGGTCTGGATCGCTACGATTCTGAGGCTATTAACGCTCAGAGTTTCTCGGTGGAGACTGTTCAGAAGACCTCCCGCTGGTTGGCTTCGCTGAACCGTGCCGAGCGTGAGGAGCTCGGTTACATGCACCCCGGCCGGGTGGATGTGATTGGTGCCGGCGCGACGATTTACGCCCGCATCCTGACCCGTCTGAATGAGATGACTGATGGCGCCGTGGATTCGGTGACCGTCAGTGAGCACGACATTCTGGACGGTATCGCTCTGTCCCAGCTGTAGGCTTGAATGCTCG
>NZ_CALJRY010000397.1 GCF_937976295.1 uncultured Rothia sp.
GGGGATATGGCGCAGCTGGTAGCGCACCTGCATGGCATGCAGGGGGTCAGGGGTTCGAGTCCCCTTATCTCCACGTTTTCCTCGGTTGAGGAGCTTTTCGCCCGGTTCTTATGAATCGGGCGATTTTGCTATCTACCGGATATCCCGGGTAGTTGACAGCGTCGTTTAGTAGTTGAGGAGCCACTCATGGGTGCACACCACCACGGGCACGACCATTCGCATGCCCCGAGCCCGGAGGATGCCGCATCGATGCGTCCGCGCCTGCTGATTGCGTTCAGCTTGGCGGCGGTTATTGTGCTGGCGCAGGCGATCGGCTCGTTGGTCACGGGAAGTCTTGCGTTGCTGACCGATACGGCGCACGCGCTGGCGGATGCCTCCGGCCTGCTGGTGGCGCTCACGGCGGCTTCGCTGATGACGCGCCCGGCGACGTCCCGCCGCACGTGGGGTTTCCGCCGCATTGAGGTGCTTGCCGCTCTCGGCCAGTCGGTGCTGCTGCTGGCGGTGGGTATTTACGCGGCGGTGGAGGGCGTGCATCGCCTGTTTGCCCCGCCGGAGGTGCCCGGCACCGAACTGCTAATCTTTGGTGTGGTTGGCCTGGTGGCGAACGCTATTGGTATTGCGGTGCTGGCTACGGCGAGGAATGCGAACTTCAATATGCGCGCCGCGTTCCTGGAGGTGCTCAATGACGCCCTGGGTTCGCTGGGCGTGATTGTGGCGGCTATCGTGATTTGGCTGACCGGCTTCTACCAGGCGGACGCCCTTGCCGGTCTGTTCATTGCGGTGCTGATTGTGCCACGTGCGGTGCGTCTGATGAAGCAGACCACGGCGGTGCTCATGGAGTTCACCCCGGACGGCCTGGACCTGGACGCGATGCGTGAGCATATCTTGAGTGTTGACGGAGTTGTGGAGGTGCACGATGTGCACGCTTCGACGGTGGCGACCGGTCTGCCGGTGGTGACCGCGCACGTGGTGGTTGCCGATTCGTGCTTCCAAGACGGGTCTGCAGTGGTGATTCTGGACCGTATCCGTTCGTGCGTGGCGAGCCATTTTGAGGTGTCGGTGGAACACTCGACCTTCCAGCTGGAGACTGCCGAGCTGGGTGGTCGTGAGTCGGCTTCGATTCGCCACCCGTAAGCCACCTGACACCTTGCGTGTGCGATTTCTGCGTGCCGGAATAGTGGGGGAGAGGCGACCGTTATATACCGTTATATTTGCTGGCTTCACCACGCAAAAGATACACTCTTTAGGGAGCAAAAGGTGCTCCCCACCCACACATTTTGACAGGCTCGCCGGCGGGCGCATCCTGAAATTTTTGACGAGAACAACCACGATTAGTAGCAGATACGGAACACCATGCATTCACCTATTGCCACTTACCTGACCGAGACCCTCGAGTCGGTTGCTTCTGATACCTCCGGTGAGCTGGCAAACTACATTCCTGAACTTGCCGCCGTGGACCCGGACAAGCTTGCCGCGTCCATCGCCATGGTTGATGGTGAGCAGTACGCCGCCGGTGACTCCGATGTGGAGTTCACGATCCAGTCGATTTCTAAGCCGTTCGTGTACGCCCTCGCGCTCGCGGACCGCGGCTATGATGACGTGCTTGCGAAGGTGGGCGTGGAGCCTTCCGGTGAGCCTTTCAACGAGATGTCCCTGGAGGACGGCTCCGGTAAGCCGCTGAACCCGATGATTAACGCCGGCGCGATCACCACCCATTCGCTGGTGGGCCCTCCCGGGGCGACTCAGGGCGAGCGCATGGAGCGCGTCATTTCTGGTCTGTCTGCGTTTGCGGGCCGCCGCCTGTCGGTGAATGAGCGCGTGTACGAGTCTGAGCTGGAGCACGCGCACCGCAACTACGCGATTGCGCATATGCTGCGCGGCCACGGCATCCTGACCGGCGACCCGACCGTGACGGTGCAGGGTTATACCCGCCAGTGCTCGCTGATGGTGACGGTCAAGGATTTGGCGTTGATGGCGGCGACTCTGGCGAACTATGGTGTGCATCCGGTGACGGGTGAGCAGGTGGTTCCTAAGACTGTGGTGCGTCAGGTGCTGAGCGTCATGTTCACGTGCGGTATGTATAACGCGGCGGGCGACTGGGCGACCCAGGTGGGTGTTCCGGCGAAGAGCGGCGTGGGCGGCGGCATTATTGGTGCGGTGCCCGGCCAGCTGGGCGTGGCGACGTTCTCGCCGCGCCTGGACGGTCACGGTAACAGTGTGCGCGGTGTGGAGTTGTTTGAGCAGTTCTCTGATGACATGGGCATGCACGTGATGAATGTTCCGACGGTGGCTCGTTCGGCGTTGCGCGCGAACTACCAGATCGGTTCGGGGGACGAGTCGATGCGCCTGATTCAGTTGCAGGGCCGCATCCGTTTTGCGGGTGTGGAGCGCGTTATCCGTGAGATTGTGGAATCCCCGATGGAGGGTTCGAAGGTCGCCCTGGATGTGACGCGCGTGTACGCGGTGGATGAGGTCGCTCAGAGCATGCTGCTGGAGCTGATGCGCCGCCTGCGTAATGACGGGTACAAGGTGTATCTGATTGATAATGATGAGACGATTACGAACACGGATGCGCTGCGTAGCATGGGCGTGAAGGTTTTGACGAACCCGGCGGCGGTGACTTCTGCGGAGTCGGATGCTGAGCGTGTGGCTGAGGCTGACGCCGAAGAGGCTGCGGAGGCGGCGGCACTGGAAGCGGCGGCACTGGAGGCACTGAATGCGCTGGAGCCTGCTGAGGCGGAACAGTCCGCTGAGGTGCAGCAGCCGGTAGCTTCGGATTCCGAGTAGGTTTCTCTTCGCGTACCGGTTGTACGATTGCGCAATTGCGTGAACTTATAACTTATATGTTGAGGCCCCTTTCCCGGGCGCGTTGTGAATGCGTTCTGGGGGAGGGGCCTTGCTGTACTTAGATTTGCTGTGCTCAGAATTGCACCTTGCGCTGTAGTGGGAGCTGTACCTGGATTACCTGGGTTACTTGGATTACCTGGCGTGCGGGGGTAGCTTAGCGTGCCGAGCGTGGTCTTCAGTGAGTGAGTGGAACGAATGCGTGTAAAGGTTCTTTTATCGCGGCGTTATTACTCATACGTAATATTTTGAATTTTTCGATATCTAACAGTGGTCTCATCATACACTCATAATATGAACACTGTTCCACACTCAGAAACACCTATCGCTCCTCGTCAATCCGCTATCGTCAACCCCGCTACTGACCACACGGTATCGGGCGACTCTGCCCGCGCCTCCATAGGACGACGGGAACTGCTACACCACGTTGGTACCTTTGGTCTGGGCGCGGTGGGCTTCGGCGTGCTGGGTCTTGGCATGACCGGCTGCGCCCCGTCCGCGGCGGAAGGCACCCACGGAGTGTCGGCTGGCGGGTCTGCATCCGGTAGTGCTTCGGGTAGTGCCTCGGCGACTGCTTCGGCAAGCTCGGCGGCTACCCCGTCCGCATCTGCTACTGGCACGGCAACAGGTACTGCATCCCCGACCGCCGCGGCATCTGAGACTTCCACAGCTTCTGCGACTGCAGGTTCAGCCTCGTCAAACCCTGTTCCCGCGGCGCATGCCTGGACTGGCCCGCAGACCGGCCTGCCGGGTGAGGGCAAGTATATTGCGTGGACGGTCGATGACGGCGCCGACCCGGAGGTGGTGCGCGCCTACGCGGAGTTTGCCCACCGTACCGGAACGCGCCTCACCTTCTTTATTAATGGCCAGTACCCGGCGTTTAATCAGCATCGTGATCTGTTGTTGCCGCTGGTGAAGAGTGGTCAGCTGCAGATTGCGAACCATACGTATAGTCATGCGGCGTTGACGAGCCTGACGGATGAGCAGATTGTGCGTGAGCTGACCCGTAATGATGAGGAGATTGTGCGGCTTTTTGGGGTGTCTTCGAAGCCGTATTTCCGCCCGCCGTACGGGTATTATGATGCGCGCGTGTTGGCGGCTGCGGCGTCGTGTGGTTTTACGCGCCCGGTTCTGTGGTACGGGTCGTTGGCGGATTCTTCTAATATTTCTTCGGCTGAGGTGTATGCCTATGCGGAGAAGTATGCTTTGGCTCAGCATATTCTGATTGGGCATTTGAATTATCGGGGTGTGGTGTCTGAGCTGGACCGTATTCGGGGTTTGTTGGATCAGCGCGGGTTGACGACGGTGACGATTCGGGACTATTACGGGTGACCCCGGCGGGCTGGGGCTCATGCCGGTGGGTATACTGGGAGGCATGATGAAGCTTCCTCAGAACCCTATTCTTCGGCAGGTGCACCGTTTTCGTGAGGCGTTGCTGTTCCTGCTGTATTACACGGTCTCTTTTCAGGGGGTGCGCTTGATGCGTACGCGCCACCCGCGCTTGGCGACGGCCTGGTCGGTGACGTTGTGGCTGAAGATGGTGTTGCGTGGTATGGGTCAGCTGGTGCGTATGCTGGTGCCGGTCCTGCAGGATGCGGAGGCGCGCCGTGCCCGCGTTGAGCGTGCCCGCGCCTACCAGCCGCGCTAACCTGACCGGCTGAGTGACCGGCTGAGCTAACAGGACTAGGCTGATATGACGAAGCCCCCTTGTACTGAAAAGCACAAGGGGGCTTCGTTCTTAGTTTGGGCAGAAGCCTAATGCTTCTTCTTCGGCTCGCACGCCACGCCGTCACCATCAGAATCAAGACCAGGACGGTAACCCGGCTCGCCACGATGCAGAGGCGCCGCGCCAGCCGCACGAGCATCAGCGCATGTTTCGTAAT